>JAIROB010000133.1 GCA_031257695.1 Treponema sp.
CTCTACGGAATGTCCGCCGGGGAGCGGAAGGCGCGGACCGAAGAATTGCTGGCCTTCGCCGGTTTGACGGAGCGGAGAAACGACAGGGCCAGAAATTTTTCCGGGGGGATGCGGCGCAAACTGATGATCGCCAAAACCCTGATGCACAACCCGGAGATCCTGCTCCTGGACGAGCCCACGGTGGGATTGGACGCGGCCTGGCGGCGGCGCATCTGGGATCTGCTGCGGAGCCTGAACGAACAGGGGATGACTATTTTTTTGACCACCCATTACCTGGAGGAAGCGCAGATTCTGTGCCGCCGGGTCGGTTTGATAGATCAGGGGAAGCTGCGGAAAACCGGCGAGCCGGAGCGGATCATCGCCGAGGCGGGAAACTTTGTGCTGGAATATTTTAAGAACGGGGAGACCCTCCAGGAATTTTTTGAAACCCAGGACGACGCGGTTCTGGCGGCTCAAAACATAAGGGGCGCGTTCAAGGTGCGGGAAACAAACCTGGAGGACGCGTTCATCCAGCTTACCAACAAAAGGCTGGGGGAAGCATGAAGGGCGCCATACAATTCAGCGCTGTGCTCTGGAGGGAATGGGCTCAGTTTAAAAACCGGTGGCTCAGCATAACTGCGGGTTCCCTGGTGGGGCCCCTCCTGTACCTTGCCGCTTTTGGCTGGGGCCTGCGGGGGGCTATCAGGGTGAACGGGACGGACTATATCAGCTTTCTTGTTCCCGGCATTATAGCCATGAACGCCATGACAAACAGCTTCGGGACAATTGCCAATGATATTAACCTGTCCCGCATCTATATGAAGACCTTTGAGGCGGTGATGATTTCTCCGACCCGGATGTCCCTGTACACCCTGGCGCGGGTTACCGCCAATACCCTGCGGAGCCTCTACGGATCAGCGCTTATCATCGCTGCGGCATGGCTCTTCCGCGCTTCTCCCGCAATCGACGGATACTTTATCGCGGTGTTGACCCTGAACTGCTACGTGTTTTCTTTTTTAGGCTTTATCGCGGGGATCCTCATCGCCTCCCACCCGGACCTGGCCAAGGTGACGAGTTTTGTGATCACCCCCATGTCGTTTCTCTGCGGGACCTTTTTCCCCCTGGAAAAATTTCCCCCGCCCCTGCGCATGGTTTTCCGGGCGCTTCCCCTGACCCAGGCTGTCGAGGGGCTGCGGGGGGGCGCGGCCGGACCCGGCAGTTTTATTCCGCCCCTGATCCTGGCGGCCTACATTGCCGTGCTTTTCCCCCTGTCCGTCCGCCTGTGCGCCCGTTCTGAATAGGGGGAAGGCCGGCAGCGGATTTTATTTCAGGAACGGCGTCAGGGACAGTTCCACCGTCACGGCGCCAAGGGGCAGGGATTTTTCCATATAGAGGCCGTGGAAATCGCTGCCCCCGGTAAGGAACAGGCCGTACCGTTCAGCCTGTTCCCGGACTATCTTTTCCCGATCCGGGGTCTGGGTATGGTGCCGGTGTTCAATCCCCGTCAGGCCCCATTCCACCAGCTTGGGCAGGAGTCCCATGGAATCGTACTGGAAGGGGTGGGCCAGAACCGCTTCGCCGCCGCATTCCCGGATGAGCCGCACCGCTTCGCAGGCGGACATATACCGGCTCTTTACCGCTCCGGGACCGCCGGGGCCGAAGAGTTTGTCATAGAGGGGGCCGTAAATGGTCCGGGTATAGCCCCGGTCGGCCAGGGCGCGCATCACGTGCTGCCGGTAGGGGATGCCCAGTTTTCCCGCGCAGGCCGCCACGTCCTCCCGGTCAAGGGGATAACCCGCGGCCCGGATCGCGTCCACCGCTTCCAGAACGGCCCGGCCCCGGTCCTCCAGATAAGGACGGCAGGCCCTGCTTACGCTGTCCCGGTCCCGCGCCTGGTATCCCAGGATGTGTACCTTCCGGCCTGAGTCGGGATCCAGGGCGGAGACTTCTATGCCGGGAATGACTCTAAGGCCCTGCCGGGCCCCTTCCTCCAGAGCCTCCTCCTGGCCGTCCATGGTGTCGTGATCGGTAATAGAGACGGCCCGGAGCTTGAGGGCCCTGGCAGTTTTTATGATCTCCCCCACGGACAGAGAGCCGTCGGACCAGTTGCTGTGGATATGCAGATCCGCTTTCATAGATCCGCCTCGGGCTGTTCAATGTCGCAATAGGCCCCTCCGGCCAAATCGTAGCGGGCGTCGGCGAGACGGCGCAGGGCGTCCCGGTCATGGAAAACCGCGACCATGGCGGTTCCCTCCGCTTTGAGGGCCAAAATCATCTCCATGATCCTTTCCTTATAGCCCCGGTCCAGGGAGGCGGTGGGTTCGTCCAAGAGGAGGAGCCGGGGGCCGGTGATGAGGGCCCGCAGTATATTGAGCCGCTGTTTTTCCCCGCCGGAAAAGGTAGCGGGGTACATATCCCAGAGGGCCTTCCCCAGCCCCGCCCGGAAGAGGAGTTCCTCCGCCCTCTCCCGGGCTTCCCCGGAGGGTCTGCCCCGGACGATCAGGGGTTCGGTGAGGATATCCAGGGCCGAAAGCCGGGGCATGGCCCGGAAGAACTGGGACACGTAGCCTATCTCATCCCGCCGCAGGTCAAGAATTTCCCAGTCCTCCGCGGCGGCCAAATCAACGGTCCCGTTGTTTTTTGTCCGGTAGAGGATACGCCCCCTGCTGGGGATATAGGTCCGGTAGACGCATTTGAGGAGGGAGCTTTTCCCTATCCCCGAAGGGCCGGTGATGGCCAGGAGGGACCCGGCTTCTACCCCGAAGGAAACGCCGGAAAAACCGGGCAGCGCGGTCCCGCCCCGGCTGTGGACGATGAAGTCCTTGCCCAGATCTATGACCTCAAGCACGGGGGACTCCGCCGGACGCCGGAACCTGCTCCCCGGACGCGGCCCGCCGGTTGTCCGGGCGATACCCGGACCGGGCGGACCGGCAATCCTGGTCAAACCGGTACCGGAATTGCAGAACCTTCCGGCCGTCGATAAAACAGGCGGAGATCAGGGGGCGGCCCCGGACCCGGCGCACCAAGAGGAGGTCCGCCTTTTTCCCCGGCTCCACCGATCCGTAGTCTCCGGCAATGCCCACGGCTTGGGCGGGATTCAGGGTCAGCATCCGCACCGCCTCCGGCAGGGAGCGTATCCCTTCGGCTTCCAGCCTGAAAACCGCGTGGAGCAGGGCCGCGGGGTAGTAGTCGGAGCAGAGGATGTCCGCGCAGCCCTCCCGGATCGCCTCCAGGGCCGAGAGGTTGCCCGAATGACTTTCCCCCAGGATCACGTTGGGGGCTCCCACCACGATGTGGAAGCCCTCCTCCCGGGCCTTCCGGGCGGTGGCCAGGTCCACGGGAAATTCGGAGATCCCCGCGCCGTACTCCTTTTTCATAAAAACCGCCTTTTCCGGGCTGTCGTCATCGTGGGAGGCCAGGGGGATGCCCCGCTTCCGGGCCAGCGCGGAAAGGCGTTTCAGCATTTCATGGGAAGCCACCGGCTTGTTTTGCCGTTCCGCCAGAATTTCCCCCAGGGTCTTCTCGCTGTACGCGGCGGCCCAGGTTCCGTAGGAAGCGGCGTAAACCGCCAGATCCCGGTACTGTCCCTGGCCGGGGGTATGATCCATAAACGAAAGCTCCTGGACCCGGCCCTCCTCGAGGAGCCGCTCCAGATAATCGTAGATTTCCAGGTTGTCGATTTCGTAACGGGCATGGAAGCGGTGGCGGATAAGGTGGCTGTCCCGGTGTATGTCCCGGATCAGGTCCGCCAGGCGTTCCAGGTTTTCCCGGTTGCGGAAATTCCGCCCCCCCTTCCCTCCGATACCGTTCATCAGGGAAAGGGAATGGTAGACGGTGGTTACCCCGTGGCCCAGAAGCTGTTTTTCCGCTTCCCGGAGACCCATCTCAAAATCCATAAGGCAGGTGGGCCTGGGTTGGAGAATCCCTTCTATATAATCGGAATGGATATCGATAAAGCCGGGCATCAGGCAGGCCCCGCCGGCGTCGATGCGCCGCATCCCCGTCCCGTCAAGACTGCCCAGGGCTTCCATGGGGAGCGCCGCGCAAATCCGGTCATCTTCAATGATCACCCCGTGGCGGGGCAGGATAGCATCGGGCCCTACGACCGTAGCGTTTACAATACATAGTTTCATCGTTTTAACGTCCTTGTGCTGTCATGGCTCATGCCCGCCGCCTTTCATAACAGGGAATTCACCAAAATCTGTGTGTAAGGATGCCGGGGATCCTCCAGAATCTGATCCGTCAGGCCCTGTTCCACCACCCTGCCGTCCAGCATCACCGCGGCGCGGTCCGCCAGCATCCGCACCACCGCGAGGTCATGGCTTACCACGATCATGGTAACGGCGAATTCCCGCTGTATCCCCTTGATGAGGTCCAGCGCCCTGGCCTGCACCGAAAGGTCAAGGCCGGTGGTTACCTCGTCCAGAAGCAGGAGGGGCGGGTTATTGGCCACCGCCTTGGCGATCTGGACCCGTTGCTGCATACCCCCGGAAAAGTTCCTGGGCGCTTCCCTGATCCGGCTTACCGGAACCTCCATGTGTTCCAGGAGCGCCCCGGTCCGGCTCATCATGGCCTCCACCCGGCGGCTCCCCGCGGCGATGAGTTTTTCCGCCACATTGGCGGCGGCGGAAAAGTGCATCCGCAGGCCCATCCAGGGGTTCTGATACACCATCCCCAGCAGGCTGTCGCGGATATGCTTTCGCTGCCGGGGGCCGGCTGAAAAAATATCGGCCCGCCCCTCCTGATACGATGCAAGGTAAGCGTTTCCCCCGGAGGGCTCATTGTCCAGGTAGAGGGCCCGCATCAGGGTGGACTTGCCGGAGCCCGATTCCCCCACAATTCCCAGGGTTTCCCCTTCCCGGACCTGGAGGGAAATGTCCCGGACCGCCCAGACCGTCCCGCAGCGGGGGCAGCGGTTCCGCTCCAAACCGGGGGAATCCCCGGCGCAGCGGAGACAGCCGGGGCCGTGGCGCACCGTAAGTCCTTCCAGCCTGAGCGCCGGGGGTCCTTCGCGGGAACCGGGGGCATCGCCCGGGTTATGCCGTTCCATGGTTTTCCCCTCCGTTCTTTCCTTCCTTCCGGCGTTTTTCGCAATAACCGCTGTCGGAGCACTGGAAACGCCGCTCCCCGGTCTTCGCGTCAAAAAATTCGTCCATAAATACCCCTGTTGCGCCGCAGAGCCGGCACACCCTGCCGGACATATCCTCAACCCGGAAGGGATGATCCTCGAAACAGAGGGACTCCACTTTGGTGTAGGGCGGGATGGCGTAGATCTTCTTTTCCCGGCCCGCGCCGAAGAGATGCAGGGCGGGACTCATGTTGAGCTTGGGGTTGTCGAAACGGGGGATGGGGGAAGGCATCATGATATACCGGTCCTCCACCATCACGGGGTAGTCCGCTCCCAGCTCGATCTCCCCCGCCCTGAGGATGTTTTCGTAGAGGGCCAGCCACAGGGGGGCGTAGTCCATTTCAGCGTGCATACGCCGGGTTACCGATTCCAGGGGTTCCACCAGCCGCAGGGGTTCCGGCAGGGGCACCTGGAGGACCAGGATCTGATCGTTCCGCAGGGGAGTCTCGGGGATCCGGTGCCGGGTCTGGATCACCGTAGCCTCCTCAGAATCGGTGGTCCCGGACACCCCCGTGCACGCTGAGACAAAACCGCGGATAGAGACGGCGTTGACGCTGTCGTCGCTCCCCTGATCGATAACCTTGAGGGTGTCCTTCCGGCCAATGATGGAAAGGGTGATCTGGATGCCCCCGGTTCCCCAGCCCCGGCCAATGGGCAGTTCCCGGGAGCCGAAGGGAACCTGGTAGCCGGGAATTGCCGCCGCCTTGAGCAGGGCCCGGCGCACCGCCCGCTTGGAACCCTCATCCAGAAACGCGAAATTGTACCCCTTCACGGCCCTTCCCCTTCCCCGCCCGGAACAGCCTCCCCGCCGCGCTGCCGGCTATGCCGGACCCGGTCCAGCTTGGACTGAAAGGTAACGTAGTGGGGCAGTTTGAGGTGGGAGATAAAGCCGCTCATTTCAAGACAATCCCCGTGGAGAAGAACGAATTCCTGGTTCTGTAAAACCGATTCTTCCCCGGCCGCCGGGGGAAGGCTGAGGGTATAGTCCAGGATGGACATGGCGATGGCCTTGGTGTCGTTCCTGCCGAAGACCATGCCGTAGCCCATGCCCAGACTGAGGGAATGGGTGGACTTGTCGGCCCTTTCCCCCTGACCGGAGCCGAGAATCCGCAGGGGATCTTCCCCCTCGTCCCGCCTGGCTTCAGCTTCCTCCCGGGGAAAGAGGGTTTCCGTCTCGGTAAGGACCAGGTCTCCCGCGACGATACATTCCCCTTCGATCAGGGGATGGGGGATAAGGACCTCGATCTTTCCGGTCCGCAGTTCCCCCACCGTGGGGTGGGAAGGGCCGAAACCCCGGATAGCCGCATAGGCCAGCCCCCCGATGAACCCTGAATCCGCCCTGGCAAGCGCCTGGAGCCGGGCGGATCGCGGGGCGGGGAAGGGAAGGGGCTGCTGGGTAATGTCCCAGGGTTCGTCCCCCGTATCCCCGTCCCCGTTGACAGCGATGAGCCCTTCCGCCCTAAGCTGTTCCGAAACCCTCTGAGCCCCGGACGGTCCCTCCGGGGATGTCTCCGGCCCGGCAGCGCCGGGCGAACCGGCGCCGGGTTCCGCTTTTTCTTCTTCAAGATCAAAGTCAAGGAGCCGGTGGGTATAATCGTAGGTGGCTCCCAAAAATTGGCCTCCGGGGATGTCCTTAAATGCCGCGGAAATACGCCGGAGGAGCCGCATATCAGCCCCGTCCAGGGGGAGGCTCCGGCAGGAGCGGGACAGGGTTGAGCGGTAGGCCCGGAGCAGGAACACCGCTTCCTCCGGGGAACCTTCGGATTGTTTCAGGGCCAGGGCCGCGTACCGGGGGGCGTAGAAGCCCGCTTCCCCCATGATACGGTCGATGAGGAGTCCCATCCGTTTTTCCAGAGCCTCAAGTTCCACCGGAGAGGAACCTTCGGAGCGCCGCCTTTCCAGCAGGGCGGCGGCCTGTTCCACCGCTTCCCGCCCGCCCCTTACCGCTGAGTAGGCCATGTCACCTCCGCCTTCCGGGTTATCGCCATAAAGGAAAGATCTTCCCGGATAAAAACCAGTTCCACCCCGCAGGGATACTCAAACCCCTGCGCTTCCCGGGCCCTGAGCCAGGCGGCTTCGGCAGGGCAAAGGTCAATACGCCGGCCCTCCGGGGGAACGCCGGGCCCCCGGAGCAGCGCGCCGAGGGTTTCTTTCCGCGGGAAGGCCCCGGACGGCAGGGACCGGGACCCCTCTCCCGGAACGGCAGCCAGGATCAGCGCCGAATCGTGGGGGTTTTCCGGACTCCCCGCCTTGGCCCTGGAAAGAATATCCGCCGCCTCAAGGCCGGAAGCAGGGGCAGACAGGAACAAAAAGTCCGCTTTTTCCGGGGAAGCCGGTACGGCGCCGGTAAGGAAGCGGATTTCTTCCCCCGTTTCATCCGGACCGCGCCAGTAAAAACCGGTTTCATTGTCCAGCAGGGTCAATGCCGGGGCCAACCAGAGGCCGTTTTCCCTGAACCGGGCGGCGCATTGGCCCAGGCTGAGGATCCTGCCGGGGTTCGCCAGGGCTTCCAGGAAAAGCCGGAATACTTCCTGGGCGCCGTGGACCATGTCGAATTCGTGTTTGGCCTTCATGCTTCCCGGTCCTCCAGGGCTTGAAACTGCACCGCGGTTTTACGGACCAGTTCCGCCTCCGCTTTCTGGGCGGCAACACGCTCCGTTTCCAAAGCGAGCAGCCGGGGCAGCGCCAGGGCAAATCCCGCAAAGCCGCCGGAATGGGCCGCGTCCAGTATCGCCGCGGCCTCGACCCGGGAGAGATCGTCCCCAAGCTGGACCGCCGCGCCCCGGACCCCGTCCACCTCCACGATGCAGTGAACCGCCAAAGCCTCTCCCAGAAAAAAGCGTTCCCCCCGCAGGGGCTCCCGGACCTGTAAAAGCGCCAGGGTCTTCTCCGCCGGTTTCAGAACCAGCGCCTCCCTTCCCTCCGCGGCCTGTTCCGCCAGTTCCCGGAGGAGCGGGGTATCCGCAAAATTCATGATCCGGCTTAAGGAGCGTTTATCCAATTTTCAGTTTCCTTTTTATATACGTGGAAAAAAGCTCGATCCCCAAGCCGAAGATGAAGACCACCAGGATCGCCAGCCCCGCCCGGCCCAGCTTGTAACTGTTCATGGCCGCCAGGATCGTGTAGCCCACGCCCCCGGCGCCAACCATGCCCAAAATGGCCGCCTCGATGTAGTTGGTCTCAAAACGCAGGGCAGTCCAGGCGATGATCCCCGACAAAGACGAGGGAAGGATTGCGGCGAAAAAAATCTGGAACCTGTCCGCCCCGCTTGCCCGGACCGCTTCTACGGTCTCTTCGGGGACTTCCTCGAAAAGCTGGGCAAAGACCTTGCCGAAGAAGGCGGTAACGTGGAAGCCCAGCCCCATGATCCCCGAAGCCATGCCGAACCCCATGGACGCCAGGACGAGGAGCGCCCACACCGGGGTCGGAACCGCCCGGACAAACGCGAAGGCGCTTTTCAGGATAGTCGAAAGGGGTTTCCAGGGGGTGATATTCTTCGCCGCCAGCGCTCCCAGGATCATGCCCAGGACAAGGCCGTAGACCAGGGCCAAAAGGGCCACAGACACGGTTTCGGTCAGGGTCAGCATGGTAAGGCCGAAACGCTCGGTGGAAAAACGGGCCATATCCGCAAATACCTTCCCCAGCCGGGGCAGACGCTCGACGACCCTTTGCCATTCCAGGTTGAGGAAGATGAGGGAAAAGACCGTGAGGCAGGCAAGGCCCCCCAGAAAGAGGTATGCCGGCATATCCCGTTTGTTGTCGGCCACCCGTATTTTGGGGGGCTCCTCACGGCGTATGGTCTCATTTATGGAAGAACTATATACAAAATCCATTTTTTCTCCTTGAATAAGGCAGGTCTGCCGCGGTTAACGCAGCAGGACCCTTTGCAGGCAATCGGTCAAAAGATTTACCCCAATGACGATAAGGGCCACCGCGAGGATCGCCGTGGAGGCCGCCGAATAATTGTATTGCTTGATATAGCCCATCAGGAGGAGGCCGATTCCTCCCGCGCCCACCATGCCTAAAATTGTGGAAGCGCGAATGTTGAGTTCCACGCTGTAGAGAATCCAGGCGATGAGGCCGGGCATGGCCGCGGGAAGCAGGGCCTGGAAGATCACCTGGGGCATGGACGCTCCCGCAGCCAGGAGGCCCTCCATGTTCTCCGCCGCGGCCTCGTCCAGGGTCTCGATGAAGAAACGGGTGAGCCCTCCGGTGGTCCCGATGATCAGGGCCAGGACCCCCACCACGGTTCCGATGCCGAAGGCCGCCACCAGGATAAAGGCCCACACCAGATCGGGGATGTTCCGCAGCACGGAAGCGAAACCCCGGACCAGGGAATTGATCAGGGGAGAGCGGACTATGGCGGCGCTTCCCGGAAAGCTCAACCCCAGGGCCAGGACCGTGGATATCCCTGTAGCCGCCAGGGCCATGCAGAGGGTCTGCGCCGCGGCGCGGAAAAGGGCCTCCCACTTGCCCATGAAGGGGGGAACAAAGTCGGCAAAAATGAAGTTCCAGAATTCCCCCTGGGACAGAAGGGCCGAGACGGGGTTGAAGCGGGTAAAGCCCGTGGACGCGGCAAAGAGGACGGCGAGGACCGCTATAAAAACAAGGGAAACCCGGCGGCTTTCCCGGGAAGCCAGAAATACCCTTTCCCGCGCCGGGGATGTTTTTTTATCCAAGATCGCCGCCTCCGCCCAAATCGCCGCCGATCATAAGTTGATCCATGGGCTTCCGGTATATCCTCTCTATCGTATCCGTCGACAGTTCCCCGGTAGGGCCGTCGTACACAATTTCCCCCAAACAGATCCCGATAATCCGATCCGCGTATTTAAGGGCCGCGGCAACCTGGTGGAGGTTCACGATACAGGCAATGTTGTTCCCGCGGCAGACATCCCGAATGAGATCCATCACCACCTGGGCACTGGCCGGGTCCAGGGAGGCGATGGGCTCATCGCAGAGCAGAACCGCCGGATCCTGCATCAGGGCCCGGACTATGCCTACCCGCTGCCGCTGGCCGCCGGAAAGCTCCCCCGCCCGGTGGTAGAGGAAGTCCCCCAAACCGGTCTGTTCCAGGATGTTCACGGCCCGGCGCTTGTCCGCTTCGGCGTAACGGCCCAGGATGCCGTCCAGGGTGTTCATATACCCCAGCCTGCCGTGCATGACGTTCTGCATCACCGTAAGCCTGGCCACCAGGTTGTGATGCTGAAACACCATCCCCAGACGGCGGCGGAGCCGCCTGGCCCGGGCGGAGGAAGCGCCGGTGATCTCCTCCCCTTCGATAAAGACATGGCCCGCGCTGGGGCTTATCAGCCGGTTAATACAGCGCAGGAGGGTGGACTTCCCCGCTCCCGAGGGCCCGATGATCCCGACCAACTCGCCCTTTCCCATAGAAAAGTTCAGATCCCGTATAGCCGGGCCTTCCGCGCCCCGGTAAGTTTTGGAAAGGCCCCGCACTTCCAGCACAACCGCGCCGGGCTTCTCCCTGGCAGCATTCACCATCGCGTCCTTATTTGGGCATAACTTTGGCCATGAGATCCCGGACATAATCCAGGTCCCGGTCGTTGGCTTCCACAAATTCCGGTTTCCGCTCCGGCGGCCAGCCGAGCATGAACTGGAAGTAGTCGGGGTTTTTATAGCTAAGGAAAAACTGTTTGACCCTGGCTCTTAGGTCCGCGGGCAGTTCCTTTCGTATCGAAATGGGGGCGTTGGGGATGAGGGGGGATTGGTGGATCACCGTAAAGTCGCTTTCCTTTACCCGGCCCGCGGCGAGTTCCCCTTCCAGAATGTCGGAGGCTATGGGCGCGGCGTCAATATCCCCGTTGAGCACCGCCTGGAGTCCGTTCTGGTGCCTTCCCGAATAGCTGACGGAGGAAAAAAACCGCCCGTTGGTGTGGAAGTCTTCGTTGCCCATGCCGGGGAAGGCGTTCATCAGTTCCAGGGTGGGCACGTAGTTCCCCGAAGTGGAGGAAGGGTCCACAAAGGCGAAGGTTTTTCCCCGGAGGTCCTGGAGGTTTTTGAGGGGGCTTCCGGCCTTGACGATAATCTTGGAGGTATACCCGGCCTGGCTCTTATCCCCAAAGGGGGCCACCACCACCATCGCTTCCACCCCGGCCCGCTCCACGGCCTGCACGTAGGTAACCGGGCCGAAGGAGGCAATATCCGCGTGGCCGGTGCGCATGGCCTCCACCACGGCGTTATAGTCGGCGGCGTTGACCTCCGTTACCTTGATGCCCAGGAAGGCGCTTAGATCCCCCTGGACCATGCCCCGGTATTCGGCGTATTCCTCGGTGGCTTCGTTGGGAAGGTAACACATCACCAGACCCGAAGGCCACCCCGCGGGAACGGAGGAAGCCGAAGGCTCGGCCTTGCCTCCCGCTGCAAGGCTTCCGCCGGAAAAAACGCACAGCAGGACGGCAATGCCTGCAGCCAAACCGGATTTTCTCAATTTGCACATAAAAGTTCTCCTTAAAATCATAAAGTTGACTGCATTGTGGCAGAGAATTGTTATGACAATGTTATTGAATTGTAAAAATGCGGCAAACAATGGTAAAATGGGCCTGTTCCACTTCAGGTTCCGCCCTGTCCGGTTGAATAATACTTCTGCTCCTATGGTTCATCCCCTGCCGTTTACTTGACTTTATCCCGCAATGGGGGTATGGTGGTTTTCCCACGGGGATATCGGAATGCGGTGAAAACCCGCAGCGGTCCCGCCACCGTAACCGGAATAATCCGGAAGCCGGGAGACGGTTCCCGTGTGTAATCCCGAGGAGGAACCATGCGGTTTTGCCTTTCTTTTTCATGCTGCCAGCCTGTCAGTAACCGTGCTCGTGTGCCGGTCCGCCCGGGGCCTTGTTATGATCCCTCGTAAAGACGGAAGCGCCCTCCCTGACGCGGAACCGGATCTGTCTTCCCGGTTTGTCAACGGACGGCTCCTGCGCCGGGGCTATACCACGGGGAGCTGCGCCGCCGCGGCCGCGGGCGCTGCGGCCTGGATGCTGCTTGCCCAGTCAAAACGGGAAACCTACTCCCTGGCGACCCCCGCGGG
>JAIROB010000028.1 GCA_031257695.1 Treponema sp.
AAAAACTGCATACTGCATATATCAACAGACAAAGTTATTGGCAGGCTCAAGCCGCCAACCTTTGAACCACCTTATATGCTTGCCCGAAAAACGGCAAGTTCGGCTTAGGCAATACACTACCTCCTTGCTGAAAGAGGGCGACATATTCTACAAGGGGATCAACCAAAATGCCGCTCCTCCATCAAACGCTTGATAAATTAAACCCGATTACTGGGGCTGGCGGGTAAACGTCGATGTGTTGCCGGGCGCTATGGCGCCGCCTTCCTGCACTTCTTCGATTTCCGTAACGCTAATGCTATTAGCATTGGCCGCTGAAAAAGTAAACGCCCCCAGCCCGTCACCCTCCACATAGCTTACGAATTTATCTTCATAAATGATATAGCAGCCGGAATAGAGAACGCCGCCGCCATATTCCGCCGGCACATCAGGAAATATCAATGTACACTCTCCATTCGCTTTGTATTCGGAAACCATCTTGGCGTTGCCCATACTCGGGATAAAGACAAGCGTCATTCCCGCGCTGGGAATATGGGATTGCTATTGCCCCAAAAAGAGGTTAGACAGATCGGCAAGCCAAACAGTTTCCCTGTCGTCACTGGAGCAGCCATCAAGGGTGAAAAATACCAACACAAGCGGTATCAGCCAGAAATTTCTCTTCGGTGTTCTCATAAAGAATCTCCTTAACTGTAAAAAATGTATTATAGTTAGAAATTCTAACTTATAATCCGATATAATCATGACAATTATCTTTCCGTATCAAAAATTAATTGTCAGGATGGGCTGTTCCAAACCAACAGGATTTTGGAACAGCCTCAGGAATAACTTTTATATCTGCGCCGGTATTCCAGGGGGCTTTCCCCCTTGACCGCCTTAAAAACAGCCGCAAATTTGCTGGCGTTCTCATAACCCATCATAAAAGCAATATCCGTAACCTGCTGACTGCTCTTTTCCAAATATTCAGCCGCTTTATTCATGCGCCTGTTCTTGAGAAAAGACGGTATGCTTTCTCCAATTTTAATGAAAACGGCAAGATGCGGAGTATTTGCAAGGGCTTGTTCGACAAGCAATTAGAAACTCATGCCTATGCTGAAGACGCCGATATATTCATTTTTCGCCACATTGTAGGAAACGCCGAAGCCCAGGGCGGGAATAGCTATTCTGCTCAAGTAAAAGTTGACAGCGGTGGAAATGCCGTGATCAAATTGATCCCCAAGGATAGGCCCGTAGGAATAGACCGCCTGGTAGGAAGCGAGGAACGCCAGGGTCCCCTGGGAGAATTTGTAGAGGTATTTTTCAATTCCCAGGGACGCGCCCGCGAAGTTTCGCGCAGAAAAACTATTTGGCAGTATGGCGATGTCCACCGAGGAAGCGGAAGATTCGAGGATTGGAAGAGCGTTCGGGGCGTAGTGTATCCCCCCGCGAAGGCCCGCCTTGAAGCCGGGGACAAGGGACGCTTCGTAATTGCCCCGGGCGGAGAGGGCGTGCAAAGGGGGATTGTCCAGCGAAAGCGTCAGGGCATAGTTCAGGGATGCCCGCTGTTGTGACAGCAGGAACCCATCCCAGTGGCTCCGGCTGATTTCCAGCGACGGATTGATGCCTCCTGCAAAGATGCCCCTGTCCGGAACTTCCCGGGGATGCCCGCCCTCACTAAGGACTTGCCGCCGCAAGGAGAAGGATGACGACGCGGTCAGATATTCTGTTACGGGGTACCGTATCCCCAGGTTCCCGGCGATGGTCTCATGCTCGTAGTTTCTCAATTCGGTTTTGTGCTGATCCGTATCCTGCCGGTTCATTCTGCCGTACATCCCCATGACGCTCCAGCCGGGCAGGCGTTTCCGTTCCGGGGTGTAGTTGTAGATGACCGAGGCAAGCCAGCCCGAGGCGCCGTACAGTCCGGCCGCAATAAAGGTGTCGTTTAGGCCGAAAGCGTTGGCATCCATCAAGGCGCCCCCGCCCTGTATATTTCCGCCGGAATCCATGAAAAACACCGGGAAGGGGAAAAAAGACCATTTCTCCCGGACATCCACGACCAGAATCAGAGACTCCCGGTTCGGGGTCTGCTCTACTCCTATGGAAAGAGGCTCAAGGATCCCCGTGCCGATGATTGCAGCGCGAACCTCGCTAAAGTCGAGGAGCATCCCGTTCTGGCCGATAAACTTCTGCAGGGGGTATTCCGCCACATGGGGTTTGGTCCGTTTAAGCCCCCGCACGGACACTGACACGATGGCCTGGGCCTGGAGCAGCGCTCCTGATAACAGGAAAACTACGCATAAAACAAATCGAACCAGTATTTTTGTCACAGGGGCAGCGGCATTGCGTCTGTTCTATGGCTGACAGGCGGTTTACCGGCGGAGCGGTTTATCATGTGACCCTCGTCATCCACCCCTTGGTGTCGGGGAGAATGCCGTACTGGATGCCCTTCAGGGTGTCCCGAAGTTCCGCGGTGAGTTCCCCCACCTTGCCGTCGTTGAATACCGCTTTCCTGCCCCGGTAGGTCAGGGATTCGATGGGGGTGGCCCCTGCGGCGGTGCCGCTGACAAAACATTCCCTGGCTTCCGAAAAGACTTCGTCAATGGAGATTTGGCGTTCCGACACGGTCACATTCCGGTCCCTGGCCAGCTCTATGATGCTGGAACGGGTGATCCCCGGCAGGATGGTGTCGCCCAGGGCCGGGGTTACGAGTTCGTCGGATTTCAGGCGGAAGAAAATATTGCAGGAGGAGCCTTCCTCCACATATTTCCGGTGGGTCGCGTCCAGAAACACACATTCCATGAAACCTGCTTCCGCGGCTTCGTGTTTGGCCAGGGCGGAAATGACATAGTTGGAGGCCGCCTTGATCCAGCCCGTGCCTTGGGGGGTGGCCCGGATTCGGTCGGTGACCACCGCTTCGGATTTGCCGGCGGAAAAGTAGGCGCTCACCGGGGTGGTGATGATGACTACCCAGGGCTCGCGGGAGATATTCACCCCGATGCCCCCCTCGGCGAGGGTGAAGGGGCGGATGTAGATGGAATCGGCAGTTATGAAAGAGTCCTTTTCCCACGCCGCATTGTACTGCAACATGAAGCCCAGGCCGGCGTTCCGTTTCACCGTCTCCACACAGGCCCTTACAAAGCTGTCTTCGGGGAAACCGGGCATGAAAAGCCCTGCCATGGACTTGCGGAACCGGGCGGCGTTCCGGTCCGGCCGGAAAATCGCCAGGCCGCCGTTTTTCTGGGGCAGCGCTTTCAACCCTTCAAAACACGAGAGGCCGTACTGGGAGCTATAGTTTACCAGGGGCATATCGGTGTAGAAATTGCGGGAATCCGACAACGCCGCGGCTTCGGCGGAGCCCAGAGCGGCTTCCTCAGCCGGGGTTTTGTGGGGTTTCTCCAAGTACTCTTCCATCCACGCCGTCCCGGTAAACTTTGCCCGGTAGGTCACGGGGTAGGAGCTCAACGAAAATGCCATTACAGCCTCCTTAAAAAATGAACAAACAGAAGAGGCTTTCCCAAAACTTCAGTTTTTGGGAAAGCAACCTCAGATTTATGGGAAAAAGCGGTCTAAAGGCCGCTTTTCCAAAACCATTCCCAAAACTAACAGAGTTTTGGGAATGGCCCATTTTGACGGGTTTCGCGGTCCGGCGAAACTCACCGTTTTGACAGCAAACCGCGGCTGATTGCGGAGCCGGCCAACTGCACCGCCTCCACCAAAACGAGGATGATGATCACCGCCGCGATGGTCACATCGATTCGGAACCGGTAGTAGCCGTACCGGATCGCCAGATCCCCCAGGCCGCCGCCGCCTATGGCGCCGGCCATGGCCGAATAGCCTATCAGGTTGATGATGGTCAGGGCGAGGCCGGAGACCAGGGCCGGCATGGCTTCGGGGATCAGCGCCTTCCGGATGATCTGGAAGTTCGTGGATCCCATGGCCCTGGCCGCAAGCAGCGCGTCCCTGTCCACCTCCGCCAACGCGGACTCGGCGAGCCGCGCCACAAAGGGCGCCGCGGCAATGGACAGGGGGATGATCACCGCGGTGGGCCCTATGCTGGTGCCGATGATGAACCGCGACAGGGGGATCAGCAGGATCA
>JAIROB010000208.1 GCA_031257695.1 Treponema sp.
CACTGTCAACAAGTTAAGAAAACGGGAAACAGGAAAGTCCGCTGATTACGCTGATTTTCACAGATTAAAGAGGCTAAAATCAGCGTTAATCTGCGTAATCAGCGGACAAGAACTCTTAACTTGTTGACAGTGGTAAATCACCTGAAGAAATATTTAAACAATGAAGAACCCAGGAGCAAGCTCCTGGGTATCTTCGTTGGATAGGAAATTTATTGTACTGTCCGGGTAAGCGCCTGCCGCCCGCATTTGAGCGCAGCGAACGCTCGGGCGGCAGGCGCTTACCCGGACAGGCCCCCCCAACATCGTATCAGCGCTGCCCCGCTAACCTCATTCGGGCCCATAGGGGGGCGCCTTGATTTTTTCACCCCCTTCCCCCATACTGTCTACGATGCGGATCCACCATATACGGAGGTTTCATGCCCCTCGCCCTCTATAACACCCTGGGACGAAAATTGCAGGTCTTTGAGCCTATTTCACCGAACAAGGCCGGCTTTTACGGCTGCGGGCCGACGGTGTATAACTATGCCCATATCGGCAACCTCCGCGCTTACCTTATCCACGATATTCTGACACGGACCCTGCGGATGCGGGGGTATGAGGTTACCCATGTGATGAACATCACCGATGTGGGCCACCTTTCCGGGGATAACGACGATGGGGATGACAAAATGGTGAAATCCGCGGAGGAACGGGGCAAAACGGTTCTGGAGGTCGCGGATTTTTACACCAGGGCCTTTTTCAACGACACCGGCCGGATGAATATCCTGCAGCCCACCATAGTGTGCAAGGCCACGGATCATATCCAGGATATGATCGCCCTGATTCAACGGATCGAGGCTAAGGGGTACACCTATAGGGCGGGGGGGAATCTCTACTTCGACATCACCCGATTCCCCTCCTACGGAGAGCTCAAGCAGGCAAACCCCGAAAATCCCAATGCCCAGACCGGCGTCCAGCGGGTCGAGCCGGATGAAAACAAGCGGAATGTCCAGGACTTTGTCCTGTGGTTTACCAAGAGCAAGTTCGAAAACCGGGCTCTGGCGTGGGACAGTCCCTGGGGCCGGGGCTACCCCGGCTGGCATATCGAATGTTCCGCCATGAGCATGAAGTACCTGGGGGAACGGTTCGACATCCACGCCGGCGGGGTTGATCATATTTCCATTCACCATACCAACGAGATTGCCCAGAGCGAAGCGGCCACGGGGAACCATCCCTGGGTGAATTACTGGATTCACAACGAGTTCATCAATACGGAGGGGGAAAAAATGTCCAAAGCCGCCGGGACGTTTCTGACCCTCCAGAACCTGATAGACCGGGGCTACGATGCCCTGGATTACCGGTACCTCCTGATGGGCGCCCATTACCGCAGCCAGATGCAGTTTTCCTACGAAGCGTTAAGCGGGGCGCGGAACGCCCGAAGATACCTGCGGGACCGGGTGCGAAGCCTGGCGGAAAGGGCCGGCGGGAAACCCGGATCCGCCCTCCGGGGAAAGGCGGAAACCTACCTGGAGGCTTTTAACAAGGCGCTGGACGAGGACCTCAACACACCCCGGGCTTTGGCGGAGATCTGGGGGCTGCTGAGGGACCGGTCCGTGGAGGAAGCGGATGCCCTGGCCGCGGTCTTTGCAATGGACCGCGTCCTGGGCCTGAGCCTCGCGGAGGAGGCGGAGACGCCGCGGGACAGGGGAAGCCCGGAGGAAATTGCGGAAATTGAGGCGCTTATAGCGGAACGGGCGCGGGCGAAAGATGCAAAGGATTTTGCCGCCGCGGATCGCATTCGGAATACCCTGAAAGAACGGGGTATTCTGCTGGAAGACGGTCCCAAAGGTGTCCTATGGCGCAGGGTATAATTTCCTGTATAAAATTGTAACAACCAAGGGGATACATTGTTTTCAGAATTGGACGGGGAGGAATCTGCGGGACCGGAGGTCCTTGCGGGGTTCCGCGAACTTTACGACGCTGTGTTTCCCATACTGTTCAGGGTGGTGCGCCGTATAACCAACAGCGACGAAGCTGCGGAGGATCTTTGCCAGGACGCTTTTTTTCGTTTGTACGAAAAGAAAATGGCCTTCCCCACGCCGGAGGAGGCCAAGTACTGGCTGATCAGGGTGGCGACAAACGCATCCCTGAACTACGCCAAACGAAAGGACCGGGAACGACGGGCCTATCAAAGGGCGTTTCGGGATGAGACGCGGCAGGTGGAAACCGGCGAAAGCGCGTTGCTAAAAAAAGAGTCCAAAGAGGAAATTCAGGAGGCTCTGCAAAAGTTGCCTAAAAATCTACGAATGGTCCTGATTTTAAAAGAATATGGCGATCTCAATTATAAAAAAATCGGTCAAATCCTCGGCATTAGCGAAGGCAATGTCAAGGTCCGGGTTTTCAGAGCCCGGGAGCGTTTAGCCGGTCTCTTACGGAAGGATGGTTCAAATGTGCCCTGACCCCCAAATGATCTCCCTCTACCATGACGGGGAGCTTCCCTCTCCCTGGAAAGAAAAACTGGAATCCCACATGGCGGATTGTTCCGGCTGCAGGGAGCGCCTGGAGTGGCTCCGGCGCTTGTCCCGTGTTTTGAGCGACGGCGCGGATTGCTCCGCGGATTCGGTCCGGCGCCGGGTTTGGCAGCGGCTGCGCAGCCCCGCCGCTGTTCCGGCGCGGATCTGGCCCCGGCCGATCTGGAGCCGCTCTGTCCGGGTGCCCCTGCCCCTACTGTTTGCCGCGGCAGCGCTGATCCTGGCCCTGGGCGTTTTCTTTGTCAGAAGCCCCCGGACCGCGCCGCCCGCAAATTCGGCCCTCTCCGCGCTGGACATGCAGACCGTTGTGCCCGCTACGGATCTGAACAGCATCTGGCAGTACCTGGGAAACGACGATTCCGGGGATATCGTGATCATCCGTCTTCCCGAAAGCAGGAGCTTTAACAGCTACGGCGAGCCTGCCATTATCAGGGCGGCGGATTACGGCGGGAAAAAGGGAGAGCGATGAACCGTCACCCCTGTCTGCAAAAACTCACCCTGATCGGCGGTTTGTTGTTCCTGGCTTCATCGGGAGGTTTAGCGGCCCAGGAACCGCCCGGCGACATGATATTCGGCCTGCGGGACAGGGCGGTGGTGCTGGACATCGTCGCCCGGATTGTGGAACAGGACCAGGAGGAAATCTGGAATTCCAACAATTCCAAGGTGACCATCATGGGGCGCCCGGTGAACATGAAGCTCATCGGGGAAAATGTGGTGGTCAATGTGCAATTCACCCCCTATCAGCAGGAAAACGGCAAGAGCCTCCTGCTCGCCCAGGGCCAGATATGGATAAATGTGCCCAACGAAGGGGTCCGTTACCAGACAACGCTCCAATCCATCCCCATGGAATTCGGCGAACAGATCTACTTCTTCCCCCTGGGGAAGGTTCATTCCGAAAGCGAAGCCAGCATAGAAATTCGGCTGGAACTGCATCCCTACCAGGAAAACACCGAACCCGCGGCGGAGCTTCCCCCACCCCCTCCCGACGAGGGCGCCGCTGAGGAATGAGACGGCCCTTTTCCCCCGCGCTTCCCCTCTTATTCCCGGCCTTGCTGCTCCTGACCTGCGAGGACAGGTATCCCCGGATAAACTCCATCGATCCCCGGATAGGGATGATGGGGGAGATCATTACGATCCTCGGGGAAAACTTTGGGGATACCAGGGACGAATCCTACGTCACCATAGCGGGGATTACCCCCACCGCCTCCTCCTACACCGACTGGAGCGATTCCCGGATCAGGGTGCGGGCGCCGGAATTTGGAGATTCCGGGCTGGTTTACGTGTACCGGAACAACAAAAAAAGCAACGCCGCCCTGTTTTCCAACCGGCAGACCATGCCCCAGACTGTTCAGGAGGAGCAGGCCGGCATAGGGCCCCGGATTACCGCGGTGGAGCCCCCCTCGGGCGCCATAGGAACCGCCGTAACCATCCGGGGGAGCGGCTTCGGAGCGTCCCGGGAGGGGGGCGGTGTGTTTTTTGCCTGGGACGCGGAGACGCCCCCCGGGGCTCCCGCGGAGAGAAACGGCCCCGATGAGGTGGAAGTTTCGGAAACCGAATTCGGCTACGAGCTGTGGAACGAACGGGAGATTCGCGTGCGGGTTCCCGACGGGGCGATAGGGGGCAATCTGAGGGTTAGCGCCTTCCGGGGCGACGCCCGGCCTGTTTTTTTCGACATCACCGGCAAGCCGGGGACCAAGACCTTTAAGGACAAGCGCACCTACGCCATCTCCTACTCCGTAGACATTAAGGTGGAGAAAGCGGAGGGCCCGAACAGCCTCTACCTCTGGCTTCCCCGGCCGGTCAGTTCCTCCTCCCAGCGGAATGTCCGCCTCCTGTCCCGTACCATGGAGCCCTTTATCGAAAATTACCGGGGAACCTCCCTTTTTCAATTGAAGGATCTGCAGAGCGGCGCCGACGCGGCGGTCAGCCTGTCCTACCTGGTGGAGGTCTACGCGGTGGAAACCGATATACGGGTCAACGCCCTGCCTGCCGGATCAAGGGCCTCCCCGGCCCTGGCGGCCTACACCGCGCCGGGCGATCTGATCCCCTCGGACGATCCCCGGGTCAGGGAACTCGCCGCTTCGGTGACGGGCAGGGAACAAAACCCCTACCTTAAGGCCCGGCGCATTTACGATTATGTATTGAACGAAGTGACAATCCAATGGGCCGTCCCCGAAGACGGCCCTTCCGGGGCGCCGGTTGGAAAAACCATACCAGAGGTCATAGCGGAGAAGCGGGCGGACCCCTACATGGCGGCGCTGCTCTTTTGCGCCATGGCCCGCGCCGCGGGAATACCGGCCATCCCCGTTTCCGGGGCGTTGATAGACCGGAACCGCGTAGCCGGCAGCCACTACTGGGCCGAATTCTGGGTGGACGGCTTTGGCTGGATCCCCGTGGATCCGGCCTTGGGCGGGGGCGCCGCGCCGCCGTCCTTTGTGCTCCGGGCGGACCGGGCAAGCTACTACTTCGGCAGCACGGACAACCAGCGGCTCAGCTTCTCCCGGGGCTTTACCGCGCTTTCCCCCATGGACCCCCGGAGCCGGGTATCGGCGCGGGAGCGGGACTATGCCTTGCAGAGCCTGTGGGAAGAAGCGGTGGGGGGCCTGGAATCCTATTCATCCTTCTGGAGCGAAGTTATTATCAACGGCGTCTACTACCAGTAACAGCTAGAAAAAACCTGCGGATCCCCCATGGACCCCTACCACTCCCTGGGTTTGAAGCCCTCGGGGACGCTGATCCGTATGGTGTCCCCCGATTGTTCCAGCACAAAAAAACCGCTCTTGATGGCAAATGCCTTAACATTGTCAGACGCTATCGCTCCGGCTACCGCCCCCAGGAGTTTTCTCTTGTCCCCGTGCTCGTCCGCATAGCGCCGCAGTTTCTCCATCCGTTTCAGGTGCTCCCGCACATCGGCTATGGCCAACTTAGTCTTTACTTCCCCCGCCAGGACTGCGTCCCCGTTTTCAAGCATCAGATCAACTTCGGCAACATACACGCCCCGGACATCCTGGCAACGGACCCTGGGGGCCACTTTTCCAAAGACATAGCCCAGTTTGTTGAACTTTTCCAGGATATTGGGGAGGATGAGTTCTTCCACCAAATCGCCGATGCGGCTGCCCAGTTTGCTGATCTTGCGGTCCGTCTCCTTCATCTGAAGTTCCGTTTCCCGGAATTTCCTATCGGTTTCCTGGAATTTCCTATCAGTTTCCCTGAATTGCCGGTCGGTATCCTGGAACATGGCCCAGACCTTTTCAAAGGTGAGACCTTCATATCCGGAAGGGAGGGCGACGTCTTGTTGTTTCGCCATGGTAAAATCCTGTATTGTTATCATGCCGCGCTACGGCGGCCAAACCCCGCGGGGAGAAACCCGGCGGCGGGGGGAACTGTTTCTGTTATGAATATACGGAATGAGCCAACAACAGTCAAGTGGCTGCGCCCCCCTATGGGCCCGAATGGGTCTCCGGGGCTGCGGGAAAGCGAGCCCATAGGGGGCCTTGGGTCGCGGGGCCTTTGTTTCCACATACAGGCAAGTGAGAGCCGGGCATACTCCGCCGTTCCCCGTTTTAGTCTACATGCGTCCCCGCTGACCTCATTCGGGCCCATAGGGGGGGGGCGGTTTTGGAATTTTGAAAATTTCTCTTGACAAGCCTTCTCCAGGGGGGTTATAGTCGCTGTAGCATTCTTCAACGGAAGGGGGTGAAAATCCTCCGCTAGGCCGTAACTGTGAATGGGAAGTAGTTCCGTCCTTGACAGCCACTGACGCGCAGCTAACGCTGTTTGGGTTGGGAAGGCTGACGGAATGTCGGGAATGAGGGGGTGTTTGCCCGCCGCCCGATAACCCACAAGTCAGGAGACGTTGGTGTGCTGATAAACGTTTCTTAAAAACCTCGGTCTATGGGTTTTTAGAGGACATTCGATGTTCACTAAACTGAGTTTCCTCACGCCAGCGTTGGTAAGGGCATTTTTGGCCTTTGCTCCCCGCCGGTTCAGGGGCCGTAAGGTTCCGGGAAGCAAACCCATGACTATTATCCTCTTAAAAAAAGGACGCTGTCACAGGAAAGCGGCTATAGACACAGAGCCTGCTCTGACCGCCCACTGTCACGGCGTCCTTTTTTTGATCCCTCCACAGGAATGCGCCGCAAATCCGCGGCGGGCCAAAAAGGAATCAGGGTATTGTAGCATGATTGCCGGGGACTCACATACCCTTGGCACGGTTTTGGGGGGGGGGGGGGGGGGGGGGGGGGG
>JAIROB010000030.1 GCA_031257695.1 Treponema sp.
GGAGCTTCCGGCCATTATGCAGTGGCTGAAACAGACCTTCGCCCAGCGGTACAACGCTTTGACGGGGCGGACGGGGCACATCTGGGGGGACCGGTATTGGTCGGCGATACTGGAGGGGGAGGCTCCGGCGGATGTGGGGGCTGAGGCGGCGCTTGGGGCCGGGGTGGAGCACAGGGACAGACCCCATAGGCGGAAACGGGGCTGCGGTCCCCGGTTTTCCGCCATTTCACCTGCTTTCCCGGCCCCTGCACCCGGCTAAGCGGGGCTACACTGCCCTGAGCCGCGCCAAAT
This sequence comes from Treponema sp., assembly GCA_031257695.1. Next base: position 292 of record JAIROB010000030.1, read on the forward strand.
CCCGTTTTCCCATTTTCTGCAAGTTTTTCCAAAGGAAAGATCCGCCCTAAACGAAGTGCCAAGCCTGAATTGTGGGTCAAGTTTAGCCCAAAGGCCCCTCGATCAAGCCCCCTATGGGCCCTTTCTGATTACCGCGCAAGCGGTTTCCATCGGCACGGGGCTGCGCTCAAACAAAGTCTAAAGGGGGGTGGCGGTGGAATCGCTTGCCGCCCGCATTTGAGCACACATTGCAAAGCAATGTGGTTAATACTTACCTTACACGGACAGTAATGTCCGTGCTTCGAACGAGCGGGCGGCAAGCGAGTTCCGCTGCCAGGACCCCCTAACATAATTTCAGCGCAGCCCCGCTAACCCAACCGGGCCCATAGGGGGGCGGCGTATTGACATTTTTTCCGATATATGCTAACCTATTTACCGTGAAAAGCAAGACGTGTCAAGAATTTGTGTTCAGCCACGCAGCGGCGGCCGCTATCCTGGGGGATCGCGGTTAGCCTTTCGTTGTAGAAAGATAGCGCCGTGATCCTCCGGTGAGGATGACGGCTTTTTTTGCCCCCCGGGGCGGATAAAAGAGCGTACTCCTCAGCGGGACGGGCCGAATAAACCCGGAACTAAGGTTCCAAAGAGGAGTATGAAGATGAGAAGAGATATTGTGCACCCCGGCGCGGGGCAGTTGAAATACGAGATCCGTGAAATCGTCGCGTTTGCCCGGAGCTTAAACCGGTGGAATATCCCCGTCCAATGGGAGAATATCGGCGACCCGGTGAAGAAGGGCGAACCCATTGTGCCGTGGATCAAGGATATTGTCCGGGAAAAGGTCGCGGAGGATCTGTCCTTTGCCTATTCGGAAACCGAAGGCGCGCTGGAAACCCGGGAATTTTTGTCCGCCCGAGTAAACCGGCGGCCACCGGTGGCGCTCCGGGGCAGGCGCATCGATCCGGCCGCGACAAACGCCGCGGATATCCTGTTTTTCAACGGCCTTGGAGACGCGGTTGCCAAGGTGTTCGGTTATCTCCGCCGGGAAGCCCGGATCCTGGGCCCCTCCCCTGCTTACTCCACCCTTTCCTCCGCGGAGGCCGCCCATTCGGGGTATGAACACCTGACCTACAGGCTGGACCCTGACCGGGATTGGATGCCCGACATAGAGGATGTGGAACTCAAGGTCAGGTACAACGATTCCATCGCGGGACTACTGCTGATCAACCCCGACAACCCCACCGGCGCGGTGTATCCCGTGGAAATTTTGCAGGAATTTGTCCGCATCGCAAAAGCCTACGGCCTTTTCATAGTCTGCGACGAAACCTACGCCAATATCGTGTACGGGGGCGCCACAACCGCGGCCCTTTCCCAGGTCATCGACGGCGTTCCCGGCCTGGCCCTGCGTTCCCTATCCAAGGAAGTGCCCTGGCCCGGCGCCCGCTGCGGCTGGATTGAGGTGTACAACCGCCACTCCGACCGGCGTTTCGACGCGTATGTGCAGAGCCTGGTGGACGCGAAGCGGCTTGAGGTCTGCTCCACCAGCCTGCCCCAGCTCTGCATCCCCGCCATCATGGGGGACAGCCGGTATGCGGAACACCTGGCCAACAGGGCCGCCGTATTCGAGCGCCGCGCCGAGGAAGCTTACCGGGCCTTTCAGGGCATCCCCGGGATCTCCCTTAAAAAACCCCGGGGGGCGCTCTACGCCACCGCGGTTTTTGATCCCGGCGTTCTGGACGAACCCGTCCCCCGCTCCCTCCCGGTTTCGGACGGATCCCTGGGGGACTACATCCGGGAGCAGACCGCTGACGTGGCGCCGGACAAACGCTTTGTGTACTGGCTTTTGGCCTCCACCGGCATTTGCGTAGTCCCCCTGTCGGGATTTGCCAGCGACCTGCCGGGCTTCCGTTTTACCCTGCTGGAGCACGACGATGAAAAACGCCGCGGAATCTATGCGACCATGGGAGAAGCGGTCCGGCAATACCTGGAAGGATTAGCCCCGGGCAGACCCCAAAGGCGCGAACAATACGGCTGCACCGTGGTGTAGTTCACCCATGGATCGCCGCCGGGGCGCCAAATAGAAAAACCCCGGCGGATCCGCCCTTTACGCGGCGCTGACCTTCGCGTCGTCTTTGATGTACAGAACGTTCTGGGGACAGGCCTTGACGCAGATCCCGCAGGCAATGCACTTGCTGGGACTAGGTTTGCCCTCCGCCTTGACCATCACCTGGAAGGGACACGCCTCAACACACTTGCCGCAGTTGACGCAGAGCTTTTTGTTGATCATGTACACCCCCTGGTTGTTTTGGGTGATAGCCCCGGCTTCACAGGCTTTGGCGCACTTGCCGCACTGCACACAAGCTCTGATCTTGAATTTTTTGGGATCCTCGGTTCCCAAAACGTGGATACAGGACAGGTCCTGGGCCTGGTAGTTTTCACCTTTGTAGAAAGCCTGGGCACAGGCAGTCTCGCAGGTCAGGCAGTACATACACCTATCCTGATCTTGAACAGCTAATTTCTTCATGGTTATTCTCCCGCGTGGATTTATTCTAGCCGCCCTGTCCCGCTCCTGTCAAGGGAGCGCGTTGCCTCATCAAAAATGTTACCGAAAATACCCTATGCCTCAAATTGAAAATGTTACCCAAATGCTCTAAGAACTTATCCGGGAATAAAAAACGGCCGAAACAGAAGTATGAAACGAGTAAAAGGGACCGGGATTAGAGCATGGGAACTAACCGATGAACTGTGGGAAGCGGTGAAGGCATTTGTGCCCGAACACCGCCGGGACGAAAACCGGAGGTATA
>JAIROB010000251.1 GCA_031257695.1 Treponema sp.
CCCGGTATGGAGCCGCCGTTTTCCCGGATGTTCTTGGCAATTTCTATGGGGTTCAGGCTCACCTGGGTATAGAAATAGGCAAAGAAGATGATGAGGACCACGTACAGCACATTGTACAGGGCGCCCCGGGGGCTTAACACCCGGGAGACCGCGGCAAGCCAGGCCACATTGCCCCCGATGGTGGAGGCTATCTGGAGGGGGAAGGTGAGGATAGACGAGGCGAAGATCACGGGAATAACCCCGGAGGGGTTGATCTTGAAGGGGATGTAGGTGTTCTGGGCGCCGTACATCCTCCGTCCGACCACCCGTTTGGCGTAGTGGACCGGTATCTTCCGCTGGCCCTGCTGTTCAAAGATAACCAGGGCCACCACGGCCACGAACATGACAAAGACCACGATCACGAACACCAGGTTAAGGTCCCCGTTCCGCACCCGGCCAAAGAGCTCCCACAACGCGTTGGGGAGCCGCGCCACGATGCCGGCAAAGATCAGCAGGGAGATGCCGTTCCCTATACCCCGCTGGGTGATCTGCTCCCCCATCCACATGAGGAACATGGTCCCCGTGGTGACGGTGAGCATAGCCAAAAGGGTAAAAGGCAGCATATTCAGGGTCAGCAGGTTTTCCACGCTCCGGGAAATGCTCTGGGCGTATTGGGTCACCGCGAAGGACTGGATAAGGCAGACCGCCACCGTGCCGATACGCTGGTAGGACTGTATCTTCTTCTTCCCCCCCTCCTCCTGGGAGATCTTCTTTAAGCTGGGGAAGACGATAAGGAGGAGCTGCATGATGATGGACATGGAGATGTAGGGCATGATGCCCAGCATGAAGACCGAAAAATTGGAAAACGCGCCACCGGCAAAGAAGTCGAGGTAATCCACAATGGCGTTCCCCGAATTCTGCTGGGAGAGGAAATAGGCGTTCAGGACCTGCACGTTGATCCCCGGTATGGGAAGCACCGCCCCAAGGCGGAACACGACCAATATGCCCAGGGTAAAAAGGATACGTTCCCGAAGTTCCTTGACCCTAAAAATACCAAACAGCGGATTAGCCATTACTCCTTCCCCGCGGCAACCGATCCGCCCGCCCTTTCGATCTTTTCCTTTGCGGAAGCGGAAATGGCCGCAACCTTAAAGTTGAGTTTCTTGGTGATTTTCCCGTTGCCAAGGATCTTCACCGGAACAGAGCCCTTGGCCAGGCCCCTGGAAAGCAGGCTTGCAGGCTCAACGGTCTCGCCGTCCTCAAACCGCCTGTTAATTTCCCCCAGGTTCACCGCCTGGAAGGTCTTTTTAAAGGGATAGTTGGAAAAACCCCGCCGTGCCAAACGCCGGTACAGGGGCATCTGGCCGCCCTCAAACCCCAGGTAGGTCTTTCCGCCGGAACGGGACTGCTGCCCCTTATTGCCCCTTCCCGCGGTGGTGCCCCGGCCCGAACCCTGGCCCCGGCCAACAATGCGTTTCTTTCTATTGGCGCCCTCGGGGGCGCTCAAATTAAAATCCTGCATTACTCAATCTCCTCCACCGTTACCAGATGGGAAACGACCTTCACCATGCCCCGGATAACCGGGTTGTCTTCCTGTTCGGAAACGGAACCTATTTTCCGCAGCCCCAGGGAACGGACCGTCGCCCGCTGCTTGGGAAGGACGCCTATGACGCTCCGCGCCAGGCGAATTCTTATTTTCCGCGCCATGCCCTACCCCCACAGCTCGTTCAGGGGCTTGCCCCGGTTTTTGGCCACCGTTTTGGCGTCCATCATACGGTTAATGCACTCAAAAGTAGCCTTAACCACATTGTAGGAGCTGGAGGCGCCTATGGATTTGCTGAGCACATCCGTAACCCCCCCGGCTTCCATGATGGCCCGGACCGCGCCCCCGGCGATGATGCCGGTTCCCGAACACGCGGGTTTGAGCAGCACCCGGGAAGCCTTGAAGAGGCCCCGGATCTCATGGGGAATGGTGCCGTTCTTGATGGGCAGTTTAACCATATTCCGCTTTGCCTTTTCGGTGCTTTTGCGGATGGCCTCGGACACATCGTTGGCCTTGCCAAAACCGTAGCCCACGTTGCCCTTCCTGTCGCCGACCACCAAAAGGGCGGAAAAGGAAAAACGCCGGCCCCCCTTCACCACCTTGGCGGTGCGGTTCAGCTTTACCAGCTTTTCGACAAATTCCTTTTCCGCCGGCTCCCGATCCCGGTTCCTATCCCTGTCCCGTGAATGTTCCATTCCGCCCCCTAAAACAGTATCCCGGCTTTCCGGGCGCCGTCGGCCATGGCTTTAACCACGCCGTGATATAAATAACCGTTCCGGTCAAACACAACGGTCTTGATGTCCCGCTCAAGAAGCCGTTTTCCTATTACTTCGCCCAACTGCGCCGCCCCCTCGACAGTGGCTTTAAGGTTCCGCAGATCCTTCTCCAGGGTGGAAGCGGAAGCCAGGGTATGCCCCTTGTCGTCATCAATAATCTGGATGAACAGGGATCTATTGCTTCGGACCACGCTCATCCGGGGCCGCGCGGCGGTTCCCGCAATACGCTTGCGGATATGCGCCTTCCGTTTTTTCCGTTTTCTCTCTTTCTCAGGCATTTTTCGCAACATTGCACATTCCTTCCTGTTATCACGGGAAAACCCCGCCCGGAACCCGCCGGGAAAAGCTACTTAACCGAGGATTTTCCGGCTTTCCTTCTGATCTGCTCATTCTCATACCGGATGCCCTTGCCCTTATAGGGTTCGGGCGGCCGGAGCTTCCGTATCTGGGAGGCAAACTCCCCCACCTGCTGTTTATTGATGCCGCTTATGGTGAGTTTGTTGTTGGGCTCCGTCACAACCGTCAGCCCTTCGGGGATGCCCACCACAATTTCGTTGGAGTAGCCCAGATTCATGTTGAGGATGTTCCCCTGCACCTCCGCGCGGTACCCGACCCCGGTGATGATCAAAGAGCGGGTAAATCCCGCGGACACCCCGATAACCATGTTGTTCAACAAATTGCGGTACAGGCCGTGGAAGGACTTGGTCTGTTTTTCGTCGTTGGCCCGCGTCACCTGAATGAAGCCGTCCCCGGCTTCAAAGGCGATCACCGGGTGGTACTTCTGGGTCAGCTTTCCCTTGGGGCCTTCCACGGTGATGATCTCATCCTTAAAACTCACCTTCACCCCCGGGGGAATCTGAACCGGTATTTTTCCGATAAGCGACATACTGCTCCTCTTACCACACTGTGCAGATAATTTCTCCGCCGACCTGCTTTTCGGCGGCCTTCTTTCCGGTGGTTACCCCTATTGAGGTTGAAACAATAAGGGTGCCGTAACCGTTGTAAACCCGGGGCATACTCTTATAGCCGGTGTACACCCGGCGGCCCGGTTTGGAGACCTTCTGTATGCCATGAATAACCGGAACGGTCATATCGTCGTATTTAAGGAACACCCGGATGGTATTGGAGCCGTCCTGGTTTACCTTCTTAAAATTCTTAATATACCCCTCTGTTTTCAGAATCTTGACAATCTCAAGTTTCAGCTTCGAGGTAGGGATATCAACTTTCTCATGCTTTGCCATCCCGGCATTTCGGATCTTGGTCAGCATGTCCGCAACAGGATCAGATACGCTCATCCTTTTCTCCTACCTTACCAACTGGATTTCGTAACGCCGGGGATAAGCCCCTCGCTCGCTAACTTGCGGAAGCACACGCGGCACATTTCATATTTCCGCAGATAGCCCCTGGCCCGTCCGCAGATACGGCACCTGTTCACTTTCCTCGTCTTATACTTAGGCGTCCGCAACGCCTTTATTATCATCGCTTTTCTTGCCATGTATACCTCGCTTATTTTCTAAAGGGCATGCCGAACTTGGCGAGAAAGGACTTGGCCTCCGCGTCGGTTTTCGCCGTAGTAACAATGGCAATGTTCAGTCCCGCCACCCGTTCAATTTTATCAAAATCGATCTCAGGAAAAATAATCTGTTCCGTGATGCCCAGGGAATAGTTCCCGTGGCCGTCAAAGGCGTTTTGATTCACCCCCCGAAAGTCCTTGACCCGGGGAAGGGCCACATTGACCAGGCGGTCCAGAAATTCGTACATCATGGTCCCCCTGAGGGTCACTTTGGCGCCGATCTCCTGGCCTTCCCGAATCTTGAAGTTGGCAATGCTCTTGCGGGCCTTGGTCTTAACCGCCTTCTGGCCGGTAATAATGGTAAGATCCTCAATGGCCGCGTCCAGAAACTTCTTGTTTTGCAGAGCCACCCCTACCCCCATGCTGACGATGATCTTCTCCAGCCTGGGGGTTTGCATGGGCGACTTATAGCCGAACTCCTTGAAAAGCTCCGGGGCCACCTGTTCCCGGTACAGCTTTTTAAGCCGCGGTTCGTA
>JAIROB010000033.1 GCA_031257695.1 Treponema sp.
ACTACGAGGAGATGGAGGAATTTGGACGGTTAAAGCTGGATTTTTTCAAGACCTTTCTTGAGATGCCGAATGGGGCGCCGGATGAGTCGGTGTTTCGGCGGGTATTGCAGTGTCTGAACCCGTATCAACTGAAAGAGGGGCTGGAAAACTGGCTTTTAGACATCAAACTGCGGACCAAAGGAGAGGAGGATGCGGCCCGTCTGGTGAACATAGAGGGAAAGACGATGGATGCTGGACATTGTGTTTCGGGAAGACGAGCGCCGGGTAAGAACGGGGAATGCGGCGCTGAATCTGAATATACTGCGGAAACTGGCGCTGCGCCGGTTGCGAAAAATGACGATGGAAAAGGCGGGTCAGCGCGAAACGCCGTATGATGCATGCGGCCCTCAATGAGGATTTCCTGTATCAGGCTTTATTTGCGGAGTAAACGCCGATGCCCTGCCGATTTTAGCCTATGCATTGCGCTTCGGCCGGATAATGCCGACTCCTATAACGGGCGGGGGTTTGTTTATGGAAAGAAGGGCGACTATGACCGCGCAATAGAGGACTTTGACCGGGCGATAGAGCTTGATCCGTCTTGCAGCGCCGCGTACCAAAACCGGCAGCTTGCCTACCGCAAAAAGATCGAGCCCTCCGCCTAACCCCTTCTCCCCACTGCCCCGCGACCCAAGGCCCCTATGGGCCCGCTTTAAGACGGCACGGGGACGCACACCCACTGTGTAATGGGGGTGTCCGTTGGAAAAACACGGGAGGGGCCTGCGGAGGGCCCCGTGTTTTTCCAACGAACAGGACCCCCGGACAAAGTCCCAGTGCGTCCCCGTTAACCCAACCGGGCCCATAGGGGACGCTCTTTACAGGGCCTGCTCGGTGCGGGTGATGAAGTCGTTCTGATTGGCTTCGCTCATGCTGATAAAATAGGTGGAAAATCCGGCGATGCGGACGATCAGGTCCTTGTATTTTTCAGGATGCTTCTTGGCGTCGTGGAGTTTGGCGGTGTCCACCACATTGAACTGTACCTGCATACCGTCCAGGTCAAAGTAGGCGTTGATAAGGTGCTGCAGTTTTTCCGCTCCCTCGTCGCCGAAGACCGATGTCGGGGTAAAGCGGATGTTGAGCTGATCGCCGTTGGATAGCGCCCGGTGGGGCAGCTTCGCGGCGCTTCGCAAATACGCGGTGGGGCCTTTTTTGTCAAACCCCTGCCGGGAGGAAATAGCGTCCGCGATGGGTTCGCCCGCTTTTCTGCCGTCCGGGGTGGCGCCGAGCATCATGCCCATAAAGACGTTGGCCGTCATGGTAAAGGTGCCGCCGGAGAAATGCCCCCGGGCGCCCGTCGCTGCCGCCATCTTTTTGGCAAAAAGCCCCAAAGCCCAGGAAGCAAGCTCGTCCACCTCGTCAATATCGTTGCCGTAATGGGGAACCTCGTTAATAATCTTCTGCCGCAGTTCCTCCGCGCCCTGCCAGTCGTTCATAACCGCGTCGAAGAAAACCTTCTTGTCCACCGACTTCTCGTCGAAACAGAGTTTTTTGATCGCCATAAGGCTGTCCGCGACGTTGGCGGTTCCGCAGGCGGTCATGCCCGTGCGATTGTACTTGGCGCCCCCTTCCAGAACATCCCTGCCCTTTTCCAGACAGCCCTCCATCATGGAGGATGCCACCACACAGGGGAAATTCTGGGCGTAGACCATCTCGAACATATTGGCGTAGCTCACGTTCCAGTCCAAAAGGTACTGCATCTGCGCTTCAAAGGCGTCCCGAAACTCCTGGAAGGTCTCCATCTCGTAGAGCATTTTGTTGGGCAGCGCCGGCTTCCGGGTCTGGGGATTCACCCCGCCGTTCATGGTTATAAGTATCACATTGGCCATGTTCCAGATCGATTCCGCCCCGGTCAGGCCGCAGGCGGGCCATTCATTGCCGGTGCCCGCGGGCTCCACACAGCCCACAATGCTGTAGTTGCAGGCGTCTTCCCGGGTAAAGCCAATATCCATCAGGGCCTTGATAATCACCTCGTCATTCTGAATCTGGGGAATGCCGCCGCAGACCTTGCTGGACTCGATGCCCAGGCGCCAGATCTCCCTGGGGGTGTTCTTGTGGGTCCGCAGGGCCACGGTAGGATCCGGCAGCTTGATCCGGCCATAGGTTTGCAGGAGGCAGTAGGTTACCGGGGTGCTGTCGTCGGATCCGTCGGCTTTGCACCCGCCCAGGGTAAGGTTGATCCCCGCAGTGGGGGTAAGGCCGTTATAAATGGAAGAATAAATGCTCTGCCCCTGGGCCGCAAGCTCCACGATGCGCTGGTTGCTTATCCCGAAACCGGGAAGCACGATGATGTCGCTGATCTTCAAAATGAAGGCGTCGCTGTATTCCTGGGCCAGTTCCTGGGAAATCGTCCCCTCCTCCAACTGCTTTTGTAAGAGGTGTCCCGTGTACTTGTCCACCCGGCCAATGGACTGCCCGTGCTGCTGGGCATCGGTGGAGAGGCAGAGTTGGTAGAACAGAATCGCCTGTAAACCTTCCCAGTAGGTCCGCGCCGGATTTTCCATGATCCAGTCCAGGGAGTCCGCCATACGCAGCAGTTCCGCAGCGCGTTCGCCGCTCTGCCCCGCCGCCTTTTCCCGGCAGGCCGCCGCGTAACGCTTGGAAAGGATCATGGCGCCATCAGCAATACGGATCATGGCGGCATAGAAGGCGTGGGATTTGGCGGCATCCCCGAAGACCCTGCCCCGCTGGGCATCCAGCTTTGCCTGCGCCTGCCGCTTCACCTCGCCGAAGCCCGTGTTTACCACCTTGTCGAAGTTGGCGACATAGTGGCCCTGGGGCATTCCCGACACGCCGAAGTAAAACGGGTCTTTGGGGCCGCTGCCGACCAGATAACCGTTCCCCGCAGCCTCCCAAAAATCATCGGTCAACGCGCCTTCGACCATCATGGCGATGGTCTTGTCCTTCCAGAAATCGTAAGCATCCCGCAGTACCTCTCTTTGATCGTCGCTCATGTACACCGAATCGCCGGACTGCCAGGCTTTCTTGAAGTTTTCGTCGCTGTCCTCCACCACCGCGGGGATCCACTTGCAGTTCCACTCCACATAGGGGCTCAGGCTGCGCTCATCCGGCCCCGGGGAACCTACAAAAATATCGTCGTCAAAGACATTAATAGCGCGGTTTTGGCACCAGGCGAGAAAAGCGCCGGCCCTTTTCAACACAGGCAGCTCGTTTTGGTGCGCCTTGTAATAGTCGGTGTAAATCTTTGTCCGCTCCGTGTTAATAGTCATATTCCGGCCGCTGGTGAATGCATCCCGTTTTGTCCGAATAGCTTTAATCCGGTCCGTTATGGGCACAAATTGAAACATAGGTCCTCCTTGAGAAATATATCCTCTGATGATAGTATACCATGAGTTTTGACGGAATGCAAAAGGATTTTTTGAGCGAAGAATCTTAACGTATGGAGGCGATATGGGAACCCTTACCGGAAAAACCTATGACATTCAGGGTTTCAGCGTACAGGACGGGCCCGGAATCCGCACCACCGTGTTCCTGAAGGGCTGCCCGCTTCGCTGCCCCTGGTGCCACAGCCCGGAATCCCAGGTTTTTAAAACGGAGCTCAATTGGATGAGCATGAAGTGTCCCGGAACGGACGAGTGCGGGCGCTGCCTGGATGTCTGCCCCAGGGGCGCCATCGCCAGGGGCCCGGAAGAACAGGGCCTTTCGGGGGACCCTGTCCGTTTCCCCGATGTGGACAAGTCCCTCTGCGACGACTGCGGCCGTTGCGCCGCGGCCTGCATTTACACGGCCCTCTACCTCTGCGGCTCCGACCAAACCCTGGACGAAGTGATGGACCGGATCCTGCGGGACAGGCCCTTCTTCGACCGTTCCGGCGGCGGCATTACCATTTCCGGCGGGGAGTGCCTCTGCCAGCCGGACTTTACCCTGGGACTGCTCCGGAGATGCAAAGACGCGGGCATACACACCGCCCTGGACACCACCGGCTATGTCAAGTGGGATACCGTAGCCTCCGTCCTTCCCTATACGGACCTTTTTCTCTACGACCTCAAGTGCATGGACAGCGCCCTCCATAAACAGGTTATCGGAGTCCCCAACGAGCTGATCCTGGAAAATGCCCAAAGGATAGCCCAAGCCGGAGGCCGCTTTTGGATCCGAATCCCCGTCATACCCGGCTTTAACGAAACCGAAGCCCACTTTGCCCGCTACGGGGATTTTCTTGCCCCCCTGCAAGGATCCGTGGACATTGTGCAGCTCCTTCCCTATCATTCCCTGGGCCTTTCCAAACACGACCGCCTTTTAAAGCGGGAAAAGCTCTTTGTCGCCAAGCCCCCCGCGGATTCCCTCATGGAGGCGCGCAAAGAACAACTGCTGGGCTACGGCTTAAACGTGCGGATCCATTAGGGCCTGCGCATTACACCGCTTTAGGCAAGAAACTATCGCCAACAGGAAGTTGAGGTTTGTCACTCCTGGATAAACCGTTTCCGTAAACTGCTGGTCAGGTTTGAAAAACTCGCTTCTTCATATAAAGGCTTGCTTTTCTTTGCTTGCGCTTTTATTCGCAGGCGGGTTTAATACCCAAGAACCCGCCTGCCGGCGGGGGAGCCTCTGGGGCGGTTTTGAATCGGCTAACATATTGGTTTGTGGGGGTATTAAACCCGCATAAAATCCATACCTATCAGAACCAACCATACCCCGTCCGCTCTGCGGCGGGGTTGGTTGATTGCTTTCCGCAAGGCAAATGTTATTTAGGGATAAGTTCTAAGTCGGGATGACAAAAATCAGCAAAAAAATTAAGGGACAAGGACGAGGCGGCCCTTCGCCGGCAAGCGATCTTGCGCGGCTCTTATTTGTATTTCCTGGAGCGGTCATTTGTGTTATATTTGAAATACACATTGGAGGTTGTATGACATTTGGCGAAAGAATGAAGGAACTTCTGGAACAGAGCGCCGTGGTTTCCAGGGAGTTTGTGGCCAAGGCCGGGGAAAAAGCCCAGGATTGGGGCAGCCGGGGACTGGAGGCGTCGAAGGAATTCGCCGTCAAAGCGGGGGCCAAGGCACAGGAACTGGGCGAGGCCGGGGTCCTCAAGCTGGAGATAAAGCAGTTTGAAGCTCAGGGACGGAAACTTATGGGCCGTCTTGGAACGGAGGTGTATAGCCGTTTTTCCGATGGGGGAGCGGATCATGTTTCCCGGGACGAACCCGCGGTGGGCGCCATCCTTGCGGAAATTGCCATGGTAAAAGAAGCCATTGAAAAACGAGAGGAGGATCTGCAAAAGCGGAAAGGCGCCCGCGCCTAAGCGCTTTTTCCGGGATCCCATGGCGGGCTATGGTCAAACCCATAACGCTTACCGCGGCGGCCGGCGACGAGGGCCGCCGCCTGGACCGGATACTCCGTAAAGCCCTGCCGGATATGCCCCTCTCCGCCATCCACAGCCTGTTGCGGAAGGGCCGGGTCCTGGTGGACGGCGTTCCGGAAAAGGGCGCCTGCCGGGTCCGGGCCGGCGCGGCGATACAAATTCCCTTTGACGGGGGCGGGACCGGCGTTTCCGGGGAAAAACGCAGGGCTCTCAATGGAGCGCCGAATTCGGACTTACCTGAGCTGCAGATACTGTGGGAAGACGCGGATTTTCTTGTCCTGAATAAACCGGCTGGACTGGCGGTTCACGGATCGGTTGCCGGTTCCACGGAGAGCCTGGAAACCCTGGCGCGCGCTTACCTTGCGCCAAAGCTTCCCCCCTCCCTATCGTTTAAGCCCGGCCCCCTGCACCGCCTGGACAAGCCCACCAGCGGGATCATCTTCTTTTCCAAAAGCCTCGATGGAGCGCGGAGTTTCAGCGCCCTGCTTCGGGAACGGCGCGTCCACAAAACCTACCTGGCGCTGCTGGAGGGCGCCCTCCGCGGGGACGAAACCTGGGAGGATGTTCTGGTCAGGGATCGGGAACTGGGGAAAAGTTTCGCTTCCCGCGGCGGAGTCCCCGCAAGCGGCGGGGATGCCCCCAGGGAAGCGCTGACCAGGGTCTGTCCCCTGGCCGCCTCCGGAACAGGCGCGGTCACCCTGGCCAGGCTGGAAATAGACACCGGCCGCACCCACCAGATCCGCGTCCAGGCCGCGGCCCACGGCCATCCCCTGGCGGGGGATCGCAAATACGGCGGCGCCCCGCAGAAGGGCGGTTTCCTGCTCCACGCCCGTTCCCTGGAGCTGCCCGGCCAAACCCTCCCCGGGCTGCCCCGGCGCCTGGACGCGCCCCTGCCGGAGTATTTCAGAAAACGGATTGAGGGACTGTTCGGAGCCGCCTTCGCGGGGAGCTTGTAAGCTGTAAAGGCTCCTTCTATAATGAAATCAATGTTATGGGATCTTTTTTCCCCCTTTAGGCGGATTAAAACCTTTGCCCTGGTCGGCGCAAGCGGCACCGGCAAGAGTTTTCGGGCCAAGCTCGTGGCCCAGAAATACGGGATCGATCTCATCATAGACGACGGGCTCCTCATCAGGGACAACCGGATCCTGGCGGGACATTCGGCCAAAAAGGAAAAAACCTTTTTGGCGGCGGTAAAAACGGCTCTTTTTGACGAGAAGGGCCGCCGGGACGAGGTGGCCAGGGCATTGCAGACGGAGAAAACAAAGAAAGTGCTCATCCTGGGCACCTCGGAAAAGATGGTCAACAAGATTGCCGCCCGGCTCCAGCTCCCCGCGATCAGTAAAATTATCAAAATTCAGGATATCGCCTCCCAGAATGACATAGAGCGGGCTATCAGGACCAGAAAAATCGAGGGAAAACACGTGATCCCCGTGCCCTCCATTGAGATAAAACGGAACTATCCCCACATTTTTTACGACGCCATCAAGATTTTTAAACGGCGGAAAGGTCCTGCCGCTTTGGGGGGAGGGGCGCAGGTCCACGAAAAATCGGTGGTCCGGCCCGAGTATTCAAAACGGGGCAGGGTTGTCATTTCCCAGGCGGCCTTGAGCCAGATGGTCATTCATTGCGTGGACGAGTATGATCAGGATGTCCGCATCAAAAAAATGGTGGTTAAGGATCATGACGAGGGGTACCGGCTGGTGATTACCATTGATGTGCCCTATGAAACCCAATTGGGAGGCAATATCCACGAATTACAGCAGTATATCGTAGACAATATTGAGCGTTACACAGGGATACTGATAGAGGAAGTGAATATTATCATTGATAAATTTATCCAAGGCAGAACCGCTGAAACTTCTAAAAACTTCCGTTTTTAAAGGGGGAGGGGGATGAAAAGAAGCATTGTAATTTTAGTAATGGTCCTCTGGGGCGCTTTTTCTTTGCCCGCGCAGGATTACGGTTGGGACGAATTCGGATACGACGAGTTTGAGTACGACTGGGGCGCGGAAATAGAGGAGCCGCCGGACTTTGTCGATCCCTACGCGCCTGCCCCGGCGCCGCTTCCCGATCCGGCTCCGGCTGTTCCACCGTCCCCGGCGCCGGTTGTGCCCGAACCGGTTGCGGCCGAGCCGGCTGGGGCTGAAACGCCCTTCCCCGAAGCGCAGGCCGAACCTGAGCCGGGCATTGTTGAGGGCGGCCATTACAGGATTTTTTTTGACGGCAGCGATGATGACGCAGCGTTACTGTTACAGGAACTGGAACTGCGGATGGGCTTCTACAACCGGCTTTTTCACTTTGAGATGGAAGGGATGCCCTGGCCGCTGCAGGTCCGTTCCATCGCGGACGCCGAAGCCTATGAAACCTATGTGCGCTCCCGGCTTGACCAGGCGCCCCCCGGAGCGGTGTACATCCACTACAGCCAGATAGAAAAGCGGGAACTGGTGATCAACCGAGGGAGCGGCGCGGAGCCTGCCATGATCGCCCATCAGGCGTTCATCCAGTACCTCCGGGCTTTCATCCCCCACCCCCCGTCCTGGATGCGCGACGGTTTTGCCATCATATTCAGCTCCCTGCGCTTTGATCCCGCCCTGGAAGAACTGGTGTTCGATGAAAACCTTGCCTGGCTGGACACGGTAAAAAAGCTGGGCGGCGGGGCGGCGGCGCCGCGGCTCATACTGCTTGCGGACACCGAGGAGTACGCCCGGGGCAGCATTGACAATTTTAAGCCCCTGGCCTGGGCGCTTGCCTCCTTTTTTTTAAACTACGATACCGAAAATTACTTTCGCGCCCTTGCGGAGATGTTCATGGTCTTGTCCCCGGAGGCAAGCGCCGCGGAAAATTCCCAGGCGGCGGTCAAGCGGCTGACCCTCTGGACGGATTTTGAAGGTCTTGCCGGGGATTATCAAAACTACCTCGAAGCAAAAAAGAGCTTTGCCGAGCTTATTGCGGAGGGACAGAAAGCCTACAGCGCGGGGGATTGGGAAAGCGCGGAACAGCGCTTTGCCCAGGCCCGGTCCATGCGGCCCGACCACGCCGCGCCCTGCTATTACCAGGGCCTTCTGGCCTACGGCGCCAAAAACTTCGCCAAAGCGGAGGAGCTCTACAACGCCGCCCTGTACAACGGCGCCGACGCCGCGCTGGTCCACTACGCCCTGGGCATCAACGCCCTTTCCGCAGGCCGCGCCGGCGACGGCGTCCGCTGGCTGGAACAGGCCGCCGCCGCCGAGCCGGACCGTTTTGGGGAAAAGGCGAGCAGTATTATCAGCAGGCTGCGGTAGAGCCTGACACGATGCGATTTCCTGTCAGGCCGCAGGGTTTCTGCCCGTTCCCAGAATCAGCAGCTCCGGGTGATACTCAAAATGCATGGTGTCGTACCGGGACCACCGGCCGCCCCAGATAAAGCCCTGTTCCTCAAAGGCCCGGATCACCGCGGCGGGCGGGTTTTGGCGGTTTTCCGGCGGCACGGAACGCCAGTCAATCCCCTTCGCTGCGGTCCACTGCCAGTAGGTTTCCATGCCGGGCTGGGCTTTCAGCAACAGATCCACCGCCACTCCGTAGGCGTGAAAGCTGCGGTTTTCGCTGCCCGCGACGTTCCGCCAATTCCAGCCGGTGATGCTGTGCAGGTTTTTGAGCCAGCCCTGTATGTCCGGGTCCGTTTTCGCCCCCTCGGCGATACGCGCCTCCGCCCGTTTCAGGGGCCCGGCTATGCCCCCGTGTATATGCACCTGCCGGCCCAGAAAGCTGATCCACTGCTGCCGGGAATAGGCCTCCTCCCTGCTGCGGGCCTGCCAGAGGTTTTCGTAAAAGGGAGAGCGGGCCGCGCCGGGGCTTGGGTACAGGCGGCTGTA
>JAIROB010000057.1 GCA_031257695.1 Treponema sp.
TTGACCCCCCGGATGATCAGCATATCGTCGGTGCGGCCAAAGAGCCGGTGCATCCTGAGGGTGGTTCTGCCGCAGGAGCAGGGCCCGTCCATGATATAGGTGATGTCCCTGGTGCGGTAACGGAGCAGGGGGGTCCCCTCCTTGGTGAGGGTGGTAAAGACCAGTTCCCCCTTTTCGCCAGGGTTGACGTGTCTGCCGGTTTCGGGATCGATAAGCTCCGGGTAGAAGAGATCCTCGTTGATATGGAGGCCGTTCTGGGCTTCGCACTCAAACGCCACCCCCGGCCCGATGATCTCCGTGAGGCCGTAGATGTCGTAGGCTTTCATCCCGTAGCGGCTTTCAATTTCCTTCCGCATATTCTCGCTCCAGGGTTCAGCGCCGAAACAGCCCTTGTCGAGGGGCAGTTTTTTCAGGTCTATCCCCAGATCCGCGGCTTCCTCGGCCATGTAGAGGGCGTAGGAGGGGGTGCTGGTGAGCATGGTGGACCCGAAGTCCTGCATCACCATGAGCTGCCGGGCGGTGTTCCCCGAGGACATGGGCAGCACCTCCGCGCCTATGGTCATGGCGCCGTAGTGCGCGCCGGGGCCGCCGGTAAAGAGGCCGTAGCCGTAGCAGTTCTGCACGATGTCGTCCCTGGTGCAGCCCCCGCCGGCCAGGGTCCGGGCCATGGCTTCCCGCCAGATATCAATATCCTTTTGGGTATACTCGTCCACCACTGGTTTGCCGGTGGTGCCGGAACTCATGTGGACCTCCACAATCTGGTCCGGGGGGGTGGCCAGCATGCCCCGGGGGTAGTTATCCCGTAAATCGTCCTTGGTGGTAAAGGGCAGTTTTTCAATGTCCGCCAGGGTATGGATGTCCCGGCTGGCAACTCCCAGGGCGTCCATCTTCTTCCGGTAAAAGGGCACCGTGGCGTAGAGCTTCTCCACAAGGTTTTTAAGATTGGCAAGCTGGAGCTTCTCCCTGGCCCCCTTGTCCATACATTCATCCGCAGGGTTAAAAATCATGGCAACATCCTTTTTGGGTAAGTAGAAAATTACCGGAATTATACACCGGCATAAAGGGAATTAAAAGCCCTGCGTTGGCAACTACAGCAATTCCGAATTCAAAATCCCAAAACCGAAAAGACCTGCGCCCCAATCGGAATTGCCGCCAAAAAACACGGGAGAGCATGGTAAAAATGGTCAAATACCCTCCGCTTATGTATGGCAAGCCTTTCAATAGCCGTCTGGTATTTGACCATTTTTTGAATTTGGAATTACTGTGGCAATTTACAAGAGGGGGAAGTCTCCCCCTCGCTATAGCTCAGACCCGGCGTCTCGCTCAGGACAGATCTTCCCTTTGGAAAAGCTTCTGGACGGCGTGAAGGCGGGGTTTGGCGCTACGGAGGGTGGTATTAACCCCGCTTAGCCGGGCGCAGGGAGCCGGGGAGCGGGGGAAAGGGCGGAAAACCGGGAGTTACGGCCCCGTTTCCGGGAACGGGGTCTGTCCCTGTGCCTCGCCCCGACCTCCGCCCCGGCGCCAAGAGCCGCCTCTGCCCCCACATCCTCTGGAGGCTCTCCCTCCAGAATCAGCGACCAATACCGGTCCCCCCAGATATGCCCCGTCCGCCCCGTCAGCGCGTTGTACCGCTGGGCGAAAGTCTGTTTCATCCACTTCATAATCGCCGGAAGCTCCATCCCGTCTTCCGGCTTGATGTAAAAGGTTAGCTGGTCCGCGCCAAACCGGAGGCCCCGGACCTGGAAAGCGAAGCGGAGCGTAGTTTCCCGGAAAACCTCGGAAAAGAGAGCCGCGGCCTTGGGCAGGCTGAGGATCTGCTCCCGGTTGTTGATTTGGGATCGAATTTCATACCAGACCCCTTGAGCGAGTTTTCTTTTTTGCCTCATACCTCCTATACGGGGGCAAAACGCTGTTTTGCTTTAGTCACAGTGAAAAAAGTCATTAAAAAAACTACGGAACCAAGGACGAAAGGCGGTTTCGCCAGCAAGCAATCTTTTACGGGTCAAGTTTAGCACATAGACCCCTAAGCAGCACGGGGACGCACACACACCTTGGAATGGGGGTCTCTACTATGCCGCTCAAGCGGCTTCTGTGGAAAAAATGCGGGAGGGGCCGCCGGAGGCTACCGTTTATACATAAGTCTCAAGTGGAAAAATATCGCCCGAAAATCTGTGAAAACAAGCCATAGGCGAGAAAAAAACAGAGTCATTTTTCCAAAAAACAGGCATATCGGCCAAAAATAACTGAATTATTAGGTTTTGTATGATGAGAAATTAATTTGTTTCGTGTAAAAAGGCAGTAATTTGATGAAAAGATCTGCCTCGAAAAGATGTGTATAAACGCCACCCTTTATACTCCCCCGGGGGGCAAAAACAATCCCTCCGGGAGCAGAAAAAAATTTCAAACTATTCCTTTACTATACTATGTTAGATGAACATAACAGTCAAGTGTAAATTCAGGAGGATCATTTGGATCGGCAAACACCAGCATGTTTGACGGCATGACCGTGCCGGAGTACCTGAAGGATTATTTTACCGCGCATAAGGTGGAGGAGGTGGGCAATTACGCGGGGATTATGGATTTAAATCTTGAAAAAATTGCTGAAATGAAGCCTGATTTGATCATTATGAACATCCGGCATGAAAAAGTATATGAACAGCTCAAACAGATTGCGCCGACCGTGATGCTGTCCAACGACATTAACTTTGTAAACTGGCGGGGGCGGTTCCGGCAATTGGGCGAATGGTTCGGGAAAGAAGCTGTGGCGGAGCAATGGCTGGAGGATTTCGGCGCCAGGGCCGCGGAACTTTCCGAAAAGGCGCGGGGCGCGGCGGGAGACGCCGCTTTCGCAATTACCAGCGAAGCTATTAAGGGGACGGTAAAAGACTGCATGGAACAGGCTCTGGTGAAACAGCCTGCCGGGGACAGGTAATCAATGGTATATTTCATGCCATTTTTAACAAATATTTTTTTTAGGAGATCCGTATGAAAAAGATCGTTTTAGTGTTTCTGGCCTGCTCCGCGCTTCAGGGGGCGCTCGCTCAGGAAAGCTCCGGCTCCGAGCAGGCCGCTGGACAGGGGCCTCAGCTCATTGGCTTTACCCTCGGCCTGGGCGTAACCGCTTGGTTTCGGTAACCTCCGGGCGAACCTGGGCCTTCCTGTCCTCTATCAGCAATCCGGTATGCGGAACTGTATGTTTACACCACCATTGATTTTAAAAAGGTAAACATAAGCCCTACCATAACCTATTTTTCCGGCCCTTTTTCCGTGTGGTTTACCCTCGACATGGGCAAGATAAACTACATGGGCAATTTTGGGGTAAACCCGACAGCGGGCATTACCTATTCATTCTAGTAGGCTGATTAGGCTAAAAGCATGGATAAGAGGATAACCACGAACCATGCAAACACCACGAACTTTTGCTTTGCAACCCAAGCCCCCCCATGGACTTCTACCCGGCTCGGAGACGCACACATACTGTGTAACGGGGTGTCGGCAGAAAAAACAAAGGCCCCGCACCCAAGGCCCCCCATGGACCCCTACCTGGCACGGGGACGCACACACACCGTGTAATGGGTCCTGGCAGCGGAATCGCTTGCCGCCAGCATTTGAGCGCAGCGAACGAGCGGGCGGCAAGCGAGTTCCGCTACCAGGACCCCCGGACAAAGTCTTAGTGCGTCCCCGCTAACCCAACTTAGGTCCATGGGGGGGATATTGCCCCTGGGCGCCCCGCCGGGTACAATGGGCCATGGCTCAACAAAATACGGATGCGGGCGCCCTGTTGGACGAGGCGCGGGGTTTGCTGGACGCTTGCCGGAAAGAACTGGCAAAGCGGGTTATAGGGCAGAAGGAGATGATCGACGGGCTTCTGACCGCGCTGATCGCCCGGGGGCACATACTCCTTGAGGGGGTGCCGGGGCTTGCCAAGACCCTGGCGGTGAAGAGCCTCGCTGAAATTACCGGCCTGCACTTCAAGCGAATCCAGTTTACCCCGGACCTGCTCCCCGCAGACGTGACCGGGACCCTGGTGTGGGAGCAGGCTTCGGGAAAGTTTTCCGTGCGCCGGGGGCCTGTCTTTGCCAATGTGATCCTGGCGGACGAAATTAACCGCGCCCCGGCCAAGGTGCAGTCCGCCCTGCTGGAAGCCATGGAGGAACACCAGGTCACCATCGGGGATGAAAGCTACGCCCTGCCGGACCCCTTCTTTGTGCTGGCCACCCAAAACCCCATCGAACACGAGGGCACCTACGCCCTGCCCGAAGCCGAGCTGGACCGGTTTCTCCTCAAGCTGGTGGTGCGTTACCCCAGCCCGGAGGAGGAGCTACGCATCATAACCCCCCTGAATCCCTTTGCTGAGGGAGCCCGGGGGAACGCCGCAAGCCCGGCCCTGGAGACCCTTCTTGGGGCGGCCCGCCTGGAAAGGCTCCGCGCCGCCGCGGACGGGATCCGCATCGACGATAAGATCCGGGAATACATAGTCGCGGTAGTCTCCGCCACCAGACCCTCCGCTTCCAGGCCGCCGGCCAGGGCCTCCGGGTCCCCCGCTTTTTCCCGCGCCGTGGAGGGCAGCTCCGGGGGAAGGGCGGAAAAGGAGGGGCTGTACCGGTACATCTCCTTTGGCGCCTCCCCCAGGGCCTCCATCGCCCTGTACCGGTGCTGCCGGATCCTGGCGCTCTTCGACGGCCGCTCCTTCGTCACCCCGGAAGACGTAAAGGCCGCGGCGCTTCCCGCTCTGCGGCACCGCATCGTCCTGTCCTACGAAGCCGAGGCGGACGGGCTGGACCCGGACGCGGTGGTGTCCCGGATCCTCGCCCTGGTTCCCGTTCCTTAGGAGCCGCTCCGTGGACCGCCGGGAATTGCTCCGCAGAATCGCCACTTTTCCCCTGGTTGCCCGGGGCCTCGCGGAGGATCTGCTCTCCGGGGATTTCCGGTCGGTGTTCAAGGGCCAGGGGATCGAGTTCGACGAGGCGCGGCGCTACGAGCCGGGGGACGATGTGCGATCCATAGACTGGAACGTGAGCGCCCGGTTCGGCGCGGCCTACGTTAAAATGTACCGGGAGGAACGGGAACTGACGGTGTGCCTGGTGGCGGACATCTCCGCGTCCATGTTCGCCGCGGGCGCGTCGGACGGCGACTTCCCCTCCTCCGCCCGGATGCGGCGCCGGGATCAGGCCATCCTTGCCGCGGCGCTGGTGGCGTTTTCCGCGGAACGGGCGGGGCAGCGGATAGGCGCGGTGTGCTTCGACCGGGAGATACGGCGGGTTTTCAGACCCCGCAAAGGGCGGTCCCACGCCATGAGCGTTATCGGCGCGCTCCTTTCCGCCGGCGAGGGGGGGAAGGGAAGCGACCTGGCCCTTGCCCTCAAGGGAACCGGCAGGCTCCTGAAACGGCGCAGCCTGGTAGTGATCCTCTCGGATTTTCTTTCCATTAATTGGGAACAGGAACTGGGCCATCTCTGTTCCCGGCATGACGTGATAGTCATAGGCATCACGGATCCCCTGGACCGGGATATGCCCAACCTGGGGCTCCTCGCCATGGAGGATCCTGAAACCGGGGCGGCGCTCCACGCTCCCACGGGGTTTCCCTCCTTCCGATCCGCCTGGGCGGACTGGCATAACGACAGGACCAAGCTGTGGAAAGCGCTGTGCCGGCGCTGCGGAGCCGCTTACCTGGAGCTGTCCACCGCGGAGGACGCGCCCGCGGCGCTGACCCGTTTTTTCGGGGGGCGCCGCTTATGAAAACCGCGTCGGCGCGGGGATTTTTTCGGATCCCTTGGGCGTATTTCCGGAGCGAAGGGTTGTCGCTTACGCGACAATTTCGAGAGGAAACCGGGCTATACGCTCCAATTCCTCGGACCCCCGGGGGGTCCTGCGGGATTTCCGCTTCTATCAGCCCTTCGGCTGGCAATTATAGGAAAGATGTATGTGCCGCTATGCAGCGGCACGGAATTGTCCCTTGCGCGGCTGACGACGGGCTTCACCGGCGGATGAAGCGCTTCCTTTTGGCCCTGCTGGCCCTGGCGCCCCTCCCGCTTTTTCCCCAAACCGCCCCCGGAACCGCCGAGTCCTATACCATTCCCCAGACGATCTTTGTGGGGGATCAGGGCCGCCTGGCGCTTCCCCTGGGGACCGCGTTTTCCGGCCTTGAGGCGGCGGTGATCCAGGATCCGCCCCTGCCCCGGTCCGGGGACCTGAGGATCAACCGGGTGGAACTGGAAAAACGGGGCGCGACCGCGATGCTGCTGGTGGATTTTCAGGCCTACGCTCCGGGGCGCATAAGCCTGCCGCCCATAGAAATCGCCTCCCATATCTTTGCCGGCCTTGAGGTGACCATCAGTTCCATCCTCCCGGTGGAGCGGCAGGGCATGGTCCTTTCCGCCCCCGCGGAACCCCTGGCCGCGCCGGGGACCGCGGCGCTGATCTACCTCTCTATCCTGGGGATCATCCTCCTGTTCCTCGCCCTGACCCTGGGGAGCGTGTGGGGGAGAACCGGGCTGCGTTCCTTCGCGGAACGGTTCAGACGGCAGTGGGTTATCCGGGCCATGGGGCGGACCCTCAAACGGCTGCGGACCGCTTCCCCCGGCGGGGACGCCGCAGTCCTGGAAACCCTTTCCCGGGATTTCCGGATCCTCCTGGGGATGCTCACGGGAATAAACTGCCGGGCCATGGTCCCCAGCGAATTCCTCGCCCTGGACAGCCTGGGCCCTGGCGCAGCGTTGCAGCCGGAAGCCCTGGCGGATCTGTTCCGCCGCTGCGACGCCCTCCGGTTCGGCGGCGGGGGCATAGAGCGGGAAGCGGTGTTCGCGCTGCTGGAGGAATTTAGAACCCTTGCCGGATTACTGGCCGCCGCGGAAAGGGACCGGCTTCCCCGTTTCGGTCCCCGGGCCGCGGGGGAAGGAGGCGCCGGATGAGCCTGGGGTTTGAACGGCCCTTCCTCCTCTTCGCGGGGGTAGTAATAGTGTTTCTGTGTTTTGTCATTGCCCGGTTTTTGAAAAACGCCTTTGCCCTGTCTATTCCCCTGGGGCCGCCCGGGGGCAGCCCCTTTAAACCGCCCTTCAATGTGGAATTCCTGGTAAAGGCCGTCCGGGTCCTGGATCTGGCGGGGACTCTCGCCCTGTTTATCGCGGCCGCGGGGCCGGTGTTTATCAGCACGGAAGTGGTGTGGCTCAACCGGGGCGCGGACATACTCTTTGTGGTGGACATAAGCCCCAGCATGGCGGGGATAGACATGAACGGCAGCAGCCGTTTTGACGCGGCCCGGCATCTGGTGCGGGATTTTGCCGAAAAACGGCCCTCCGACGCCATAGGGCTGGTGGCGGCGGGGAACGAGGCAAGCCTCATGGTGCCCCCCACGGTGGACCGGAGCGCCCTCTACTCCCGCCTGGAGACCCTGAAAATCGGCGAGCTGGGGGACGGCACCGCCCTGGGGCTGGGGCTGGGCATAGCGGCGCTCCACATGCGAAACTCCACAGCCCCCCGCCGGGCGGTGGCGCTGATCACCGACGGGGAAAACAACGCGGGAGCGATTCACCCGGAAACCGCCGCCGCGGCGCTCCGGGAAGCCGGAGCGTCCCTCTGGGTCGTGGGGGTGGGCGGCGGCGGGGAGGTGCCCATAGACTATGTAGATCCCGTCACCAGGATACGCCGCACCGGCGTCTTCGATTCCCGGTTCAACCAGGGCAGCCTGCGCGCCATTGCCCGGAGCGGCGGCGGCCAGTACATCGGCGCCCCCTCCGCGGAGGCATTTTCCCAGGCTTTTTCCCTCATCGACCAGGGGGAGTTGATCATCCGCCGTTCCGGGTCCATAAACCGGACCCGGAGCTTTCAGGCCCCCCTGGCCGCCGCTGCCCTGGCGCTGATCTGCGCGGCCCGGTTCATACGGCGGCACATCCTGGGGGCCTTCCTGTGACCTTTGATAACCCCCGCCTTCTTTTCGCCCTTTTTTTGCTGATCCCCGCCGCGCTCACGGGTTTTTTCCATTACCGCAAACGCCGCTCCGTGCTCGGTTTCCTCTCCCGGGGCGCCGGGGGCAGTCCGGTGTCAAACATCCGCTCCCGGTACTTCGTTTCAGCCGGGGCTTTCTGGCTCTTCCTGGGCTGCATGATCATCGCCCTGGCGCAGCCCCAGGGCGGCTCCCGGCTGGTAAGCGAAACCCGCCGGGGGGTGGACGTGATATTCGCCGTGGATCTGTCCCGCAGCATGGAGGTTAGGGATGCGGGCGGGCCCTCCCGGCTCGCCCGGACCGCGGAGCTGGTCACGGAGCTGGTCAACCACCCCTGGTTTGCCAGCCCTGGTCCCGGAGCCGCCCCGGGCATACGGTTCGGCGCGGCCATAGGCAAGGGCAGGGGAACCTTGGCGCTTCCCCTCACCGCGGACGCGGAGGCGATCAACGGCTTCCTATGGAGCCTTTCCGGTTCCGTCATCACCGGCAGGGGCACCAACCTGGAGTCCCTGGTTGACGCGGCCGCGGCGGGGTTTCAGAACCCGTTTCCCAGCCGCCGCCGGATCATCCTGCTGTCGGACGGCGAAGCCCAGGAGGGCGCCCTGAACGCCGCGGCGGACCGGGCCGCGGCCGCGGATATTGCCATCATCGCCGTTGGCCTTGGCTCCGGGGAGGGCGGCGCGGTTCCCCTGGGAAACGGCGCCCTCCTGGGGGAAGACGGGCGGCCCGTGATAAGTTCCCTGCGGAGCGACGCGCTCAGGGAGGCCGCGGAACGGACCGGGGGGTTCTACCTGGACGGAAACCGCGCCGCCGCCGCGGCCCGGTTGGCGGAGTACCTGTCCTCCCTTGTTTCCGGCGGGGACGGAGCTTCCCGCGGCGCGGTAAAGGGTTTCCGCCGGGAACAGCGGCCTCTGGGACATATCTTTATTATCGCCGCCCTGATCCTAATGGGCGTTTCAAAAATCATGGAAAAGGGATGGCGGAGCAATGGCTAAATTCCGGCCCCGCGGCTTTTTTGTTTTTGCCGCGGTATTGCTGCTGAACGGCGCCTGTTCCCGGGAAACGGCGGGAAAACTGACGCTGCTGCGGGGCAACCTTCTCTGCGCCCGGGGCATGTACACCGAGGCGATCCTTGCCTACCTGGAGGCGCTGGAATACGATGAAACCGCGCCCTACGCGGAATACGGGCTGGGATCGGCGTGCCTCGCCCTGGACGAGGGAGCCGCGGCGCTGCAGCGCTTTGCCGCCGCGGAAGAACGGCTGGCCGGTATGCCCCGGGAGGATCACCGAGAGCTTATCTACCGGATCAACTACAACCGGGGGGTGGTCCGTTTCCATGCCGGCGACTTTGCCGCCGCGGCGGAGGAGTTCCGCGCCGCCCTGGAAACCGACGGCAGCCGCATAGAGGCAAAACGGAATCTGGAGCTGAGCCTTCTGTCCATGACCGGCCAAAGCCCCGGCGGCGCCGCAGCGCCGGGGTTGGACGCCCAGGAGGAACAGGGGGGATCCAGGACGCTGTTTGACTATATACGCCGAAAGGAGCAAGACCAATGGAAAAGCCGGGAATGGTCCGGGGACGCGGATTTTACGGGGCCGGATTATTAAGCCGGATTCCGAGTTTTGTAACAGAGGCTTTAAAAAACAGGATATCCGGCTTACCGGCGTTCTGCCTGCTGGTAGCGCTGTTCCTGTTCCCCCCGGCCCTCGGCGGGCAGGAGGCGGGAAGCATTGCGGTGATGCTGGAAAGCTCCCCCGATCGTCCGGTCCTGGGCGGATCCTGGCGGGTTTCCGTCTTGGTGGATCATCCCGTTCCCGAGGAAGTGACGGTCATCCCCCCGGAGCTGCCCCCCTCCCTCACCTTTGCCCAATCCCGCAAAGAGACCCGTTTTGTCAGAACATCCGCGGAACAGGGGACCCGGTGGACCCTGGCGGAATTCCTGTTTGTGCCCCACAGGACCGGCGAGATTGTGCTGGAGCCCTTTGAGGCGCTGGTCGGCGATTCCAGGATCCTGACCCCCGCGGCCCGGACCACCGTGATCGCCCCTGATGGGGAACAGGAGGAATACCGCCCCCGGCTGGTTTGGGATACTCCGCCCGTGGTTCTCCGCATCGGGGAGGCCGCAGAACTGAGCCTTCGTATCCTGGACGGCGATCCCCGGAGCCCCCTCCGCCGCCTGCCCCTGGGCATAACCGCTCCGGTGGAAGCGCTGCTGGAGGAGATCCCCCTGACCGGCGAAGAATCGGAACAGGGCCTCGCGTTGAGGCTTCGTATTATCCCCCTGGAGGGAAGACGGGTTTCCCTGGGCCCCTTCCCCTTGAGCTTTGAAGGTCTGACCCTGGAGGTCCCGGCCCTTTCCATAGCCCTGGACCCGCCGGCCCGGCCCGCGCCTTTGCCCGCGCCAACGGGGACAGACGGCGGCGCTTTGGCCGCAGAGCCCGCCGCCTTCGACAAAACCCCGCCGGCCTTCCCGGAGATCCGGGGGGAGCCCTTTCCGCTTTTCAGAAGATCCTACCGGGAAACCCTGGACAAGGCCCGGGACCGTTGGCGGCAGGGCCTCTATGCGGAGGCCCTGGGGGAGCTCCGCCGGGGGGAACGGGATCTCCTTTCAGGCCCGGCGCTGGGCGCCACCCGCCGGGCCGCGGAGGGGCTTTTGGGACTCCCCCTGACGGAGGATGAAACATGGCGGCCCCGGAATTTTTTTACGGCGCTGATCATCCTCAGTTTTTGCCTGTTGCCGCCGGCCATAGCCCTGAGTACCCGCAGGGGGGGGGCAGGGAAAAAACGCTTAACTTCCCCGCTTTTTAACGGTTATAGTATTGCGGTTTTTGTTTTGATCGGCCTTATGGGGTTTGGCATCGCAGCCCTGGCCCGTTCCCCCGGAGGCTTCGAAGGGCTTGTTCAGGGAAACCGGGGCGCCCCGGGGAAGCGCCAGGGAAACGCCGCCGCGGTACTCCGCTCCTGCGCGGCCTACCGTGTCCCGGATGTCCGGGGGGCAGTCAGCGCCCGGTGGCTGGAGGGTCAGCCGGCGCTGGTACGCTCCGCCTCGGATGATTGGGCCTACGCGGAAAGCTCCGGGGGGGACGCCGGTTGGGTGAGTCAGGACAATGTCATATATTATTGAAGAAAAAAGGGCCGCGCCACGGATTTTGGCGATATTCCGGACAAATGGGACCGTCAAGATGGACACAGGGGAAGGAAAGTAACAGGGCGCTAACGTTCGCGGTAAATGATGCGTCCCCGGCTGAGATCGTAGGGAGAGAGGGCAATGCGGACCCGGTCGCCCGGGACAATACGAATGTAGTGTTTCCGCATTTTGCCCGAAAGGTGGGCCAGTATAAGGTGCCCGTGCTGATTGTCCAGTTCAACCCTGAACATGGTATTGGGAAGCGCTTCACGGACAACGCCCTCTACTTCAATCGCTTCTTCTTTCGCCACAGTAACTCCTATTGACGCGGGGCAGCCGCGCTGATAAACCGGAACGGAACTAAGTTCCGCGTAATCCCGGCTCTCGCATAACCCGTCCGGCAAGCAGCCGAACCATTGAACAACTTTATTATACACCCGATTGCAAAACCAGTCAATGATCCATTCGGCGGCGCCCAGGGCGCTTTAGAGCTTGAACATCAACCGCGCCATGGAAAAGTAGATCGACAATGAACAGCCGTCAACAATGGTGGTGATGATGGGGGACGCCATAATCGCCGGGTCCACCCGCAGTTTCTTGGCCAGCATGGGCAGGAAGCAGCCCAGGCTCTTCGCTATCATCAGGGTAAACAATAAACTTACAGTCACCGTCAGCGCCAGGAGGCTGTTTTTCCCGTTGGTAATATAGATGCGGACAAAGTTGATAAGCCCCAGTATAAGGCCGCAGAGAAAACCGATGCGGATTTCCTTCCAGAGCGCCGCCACAATATCCTTAAAGCCCACTTCTCCCAGCGCCATGCCGCGGATTATCAGGGTGGAGGTTTGGCTTCCCGCGTTGCCCCCGGTGTCCATAAGCATGGGGATAAAGGCTATCAGGACCGGCAATGCCGCCAGCGCGTCCTCAAACCCGGCGATGATCCCCCCGGTTACGGTGGCGGAGAGCATTAAAAAGAGGAGCCACACGATGCGGTTGCGGACCTGGGCGAGAACCCCGGTTTTCAGGTAGGGCTCCTCCGAGGGTTTCAGGGCGCCCATTTTCTCAAAGTCCTCGGTGTTTTCCTCTTCGATGATATGCACCACATCGTCAACGGTGATAATCCCCACCAGGCGGTTTTCGGTGTCCACCACGGGCATAGCCAGAAGGCCGTATTTTTTAAACTGGCCGGCCACCAGTTCCCGATCGTCGGTGGTGCGGGCGTACACAAACGCTGTGTCCATAAGATCGCCGATCTTGTCGTTTTGCCTGGACAGCATCAGTATTTTTGCGGTCACCACCCCGACCAGAATCCGGCCCGGGCTTATTACATAACAGGTGTAGATAGTTTCTTTGTTGACGCCGTTTCTGCGTATTTCGTCAAAGGCATCCTGAACGCTTATATCCTCGCTCAGTTCCACATACTCGGTGGTCATAATGCTGCCCGCCGAGTCCTCGGGATACATCAGCACCTCGTTGATAGTTTTTCTTTTTTCAGGATTAGTGTTCTGGAGAATCCGCTTTACCACATTGGCGGGCATCTCCTCAATCAGGTCCACCGCGTCGTCCACGAAGAGCCTGTTCATAATATATCTGACCTCTTTGTCAGACAGGGCTTCTATGAGCATCTGCTGTTCGCCGGGATCGAGGTAGGAAAACACCTCGGCGGCGATGCCCTTGGGCAAAAGCCGGAAGATCCGCAGATCCCCTTCCGTGGATTCCCCCTTGAAGAGATCCGCGACATTCACCACGTTCATATCCAAAAAGGCTGAACGCAGTTCCGCTGCCCTCACGGGCGTTTCGCCCAGCAGCTCTAAAATTGTTTCTTTTTCCATAGTGGTTCCCCCGCCGGCGGCCCGCCGCGCAGGAAACCCGGGGCGCTTCCTAGCGGAACAAGGCCATATACCGTATACTGATTGAATTTTGTCTGTGACGGCTACTACCGCCGCCGTCCGAATCGGACATTATGGCCTCCTGAGAGTTCTTTACTGACCCAAGTATAACGGATTGTTCCCGGAACTGCAAGCGGCAGGAAGGCCCCCCCATGGACTCAAAAGTCAAAAAATCGAAATGACACCGCTATATATAGCGTTATAAAGCCATATAAAAAAGCAAACAACACTGTATGCATGAAGGGCAATGACTTTTGACACAGTCTGCCCCCTATGGGCCCGCTTTTCCGCGGCACGGGGCTGCGCTCACGTAAAGCTTGTAAGGGGGTGTTCGGGAAAGCGCCTGCCGCCCACATTGAGCGAAGCGAACGAGGGGGCGGCAGGCGCTTTCCCGGACAAGCCCCACACACACAGCTTCAGCGCAGCCCCGCACACCCAACCGGGCCCATAGGGGGCGTACCGTTCTTGACAGATGACGATACCGGCGCTACCTTGCTACTATACTGGAACCGGCAGTTGACTGGCGTTTACTTCCAACTGGAGGAGGATCTTATGAAAAAGATCCTTGCTTTAGTGTTGGCATTGTCCCTCATGGCGGCAATGGTATTCGCGGAACCTGTGGTTTTGGCATCCGGGATTATTCAAACCACTGATTTAATTTCCGAGGCGGATCTTGCAGACCCGCTTTTCGCCGACATTGCGGCGCCGCAACTGACCGCTGTGGAGGCGGAACAGGTTGAGGGGGATGGTTGGCGTCTGGGTGTTGCTCTTGGTCTTGCAGGAGGCACATTGATTGGCAGCATTGGCGCAGTCTATGGTTTTGTTAGTAATTTTCGATATGGCCCGACCGCTACATTTTCAGCAGTAAAAACATATGCTCTGTATGGGTTTGGGATAGGAGCCGGTCTAGGTTTTTTAATTGGATCAGCCTTCTAAAATACCTTTAAAGATATTTTAGAGCTTGCTTGCTAAGTATGTTTTTGTGCTCCGACAAACGGGAATCGGTTGAGAATTTGTTTTTTAGGCTTATTGGACAGCTTTCACCTATTGAAGGAAGCTGTCCAATACTGTTAATGTAAAGTCATGCCTCGGCTTGTGTATGGGATGTTTTTTATTCAGGAAGTATGTTTATGAAAATCAAATCGAGAATTCACTTTGCAGTATCGGTTAGTGTTTTTCTGGGAATAGTTGGCACACCAATATTTTATCTTATAATTAAGTATTTTGAAAATACTACTTTGCCGCTTTGGTTGGTTATTTTAGGATTTTTTCTTCAAATTGTTTTGGGCTTTATTCTTTTTTATATGTTATTTCCGCTCCTATATAAGATTTATATCTGGGAAAATAGGAACAATGCGAAAAGAAAAGATTTCAGTTGATTTGCTAAAGCAGGCGAATGTATGTTATGCTACTTGGAGTAATGTATTAAAACAGCAAAATTGTTTATTCAAATACATCTTGAAGTGAAAAAATGGAGGTAAACAATATGATAAAACCTACATTTGTTTTTATGTGCATATTTGGCATCATGTTATTCCTCTCCTGCCAAAA
The DNA here is from genome assembly GCA_031257695.1 of Treponema sp. The sequence continues at coordinate 14,504 of JAIROB010000057.1, forward strand.
CGTTTCCGCATGGTATCCATCCGCATCGGTCAAAGTAAACGGCAGCGAAGAG
>JAIROB010000074.1 GCA_031257695.1 Treponema sp.
TTTTTTTCACCCCCCTGGAAAATCGCCTTGATCCCGGCCTTGGCGTAGAGCTCCTTGTTTTTCGCCCCCACCCCGCCGGGGGAGGAGTCCAGCATAATGTCGACCCTGTCAATCAGGTCCTGGAAACTCCCCTTACAGGGAATCCCCGCGGCGTCAAACTTCGACTTCTCCGCGCCCTCCACCAGGTACAGATCGTAGGGCATCCCCTTTTCGCGGAGCGCCCTGATCGAAAGGGTGGGCGCCAGGTCCGCTATCCCCACCAGTTCCATGTCCTTTTGCAGCGCCACGCCGTCCGCCAGACGCTGCCCGATGACGCCGTATCCCGCCACTCCAACTTTTACCATTTCTGTCTCCTTGCTCTTAAATTATCGCCAACGATTCTATTTCAAAGATTCAAAGGGGGGGAAGTCTCCCCCCTCGCTCCAGCCCCGCGTTGCGGGTCTTCCACTACCCCCCTCTGCGGGGGGCGGGCCCCCCGCAACACCCCCGGCACAAACACTGTTACAGCGGCGCCGGATTTAAAACAGGGCCGGCAGTTTTTCTTTCAGCGTTGAGCCGTGCCGCAGCGCCTTTACTACCGGCAGTTCCTCCCCGGCAAGGAAACGGATCAGCGCGCCCCCGCCGGTGCAGATATAGTCAATGAGGGCGGTTTTGCCGTATTTCTTTGTGGCAGTAATACTGTCGCCGCCGCCGACAACCGTATAGGCCGCGGTGTCCCCCAGCGCGTCCCACACCAGCTTGGTTCCCAGCTCCGTGGCCTCCTCCTCAAAAACCCCCATGGGGCCGTTGACAAAAACCGTTTTGGCCCCCCGGATGATCTCCCGGTACTTCCCGGCAGTTTGAGCGCCGATGTCCAGGACCAGCGCTGCAGCGGGAATGTTCCCCACCGTGTATTCCGATCGCTTCCCCCCCTCCGCCGTCGCGAGGTCCAGGGGCGCGAGGATCCTGTCCCCGTGCTTCGACAGCAGTTCCTTCGCCGTTCCCAGCAGATCCCCGTAGCCCTCTTTTTTGATAAAGGCCCGGGAACCCTCCCCGATGTCCTTTCCCTCCGCCCAGAGGATCAGTTCCCCCACCAGGCCGCCGGTCAGGACCCTGTCCGCCGCGCCGCGGCCCAGGACGGCGTTCATCATCAGGAAGGCGTCGCTGATCTTGGCGCCCCCCAGGACGAACACGCTGGGCCGCTCCGGCTGTTCCATAAGACCGGAGACCACGCAGTACTCTTCCTCAAAGAGGCGGCCCATGGCGCTGGGCAGCAACTGCTCGAATCCGCAGAGGCTGGGCTGGTCCCGGTGCGCCGCGGCAAAGGCGTCGCAGACGTAGAGATCCGCCAGGGGGGCCAGTTTCCGCACCACCAGGGTCTGCGCCTGTTCCGCGGGGGACAGACACAGCCGGGTTTCAAAGAGGGTCTGCTCCTCGGAAACGAACCGCACATTGTCCAGCAGGAGGATCTCCCCGGGCTTGAGGGCCTTAATCGCCTCCCGCGCCGCGGGGCCGCACACATCGTCGATGAATCCCACTGCCCTGCCCAGGAATTTGGCCAGCGCCTTTGCGTGGGGCTCGGTGGTGTAGAAGTTCTTGTACTCAATATCGCTGCCCTGGTGGGCCAGGAGGACCAGTTTGGCCCCCTTGCCGCTCAGTTCCCTGAGGGTGGGGAGGCAGGCTTCGATTCTGGAGGTGTCTTTCAGGGTTCCCCTGGCCCGGTCCACCGGCTGGTTGATGTCCACCCGGCACAGCACCGTCTTGTTGTTGACCTCCACGTCGTCCAGGGTGTTTATGCCGAACCGCATGGGCTACACTCCTCCGGCTTTTTTGATATAGGCCCGGGCTTTCAGCGCGTATTCCAGGGGGTTGGCTTTGGCGGGGTCCTGCTCGGCCTCCACCACCCACCAGCCCCGGTAGTCCGCCTGTTTCAGGGCCTTGAAAAGGGGCCTGAAATCAATGTCCCCGTCGCCGGGCACCGTAAAGACCCCGGCCTTCACCGCGCGGAGGAAGGACCATTTCTCCGCGAGCGCCCGTTCCCGGACAGCCCCGCGCAGATCCTTCAGGTGCACGTGGCCTATCCGCTTTATCCACTTCTTCAATATTGCTGCATGGTCCTCCCCGGCAAAAACCAGGTGCCCCGTGTCGTAGAGGAGCCCCAGGCAGTTCGGGTCGGTGTTTTCCATGAGCCGGTCTATTTCCGCGGCGGTCTGCACGCCGGTGCCCATGTGGTGGTGGTAGGTGAGCTTCATGTTCTTTTCCGCCGCCACTTTTCCCAGCCTGTTCAGCCCCTCGGTCAGACGCTCCCACTCCTCATCGGAAAACACGGGCTTGTTGTCGAAGATCGGCTCCTCCCTGCCCTGTATGGAACGGCCCTGTTCGGAGGCGCCGATCACCCTGGCGCCCGCCGCGTGGAGGAAGTCCCGGAGCCGTATAAATTCCGCCTCCACCTCCCCGTAGGGCCTGGTGGTGAGAAAGGAGCTGAACCAGGCGTTACAAATGGTGAGGCCCCGCAGTTTTAGTTTTTGATTGAGAATTTCCGTATCCCTGGGGTACTTGTTGCCCACCTCGCTGCCGGAAAATCCCGCCAGGGCCATTTCGCTGACGCACTGTTCAAAGGGAATCTCCCCCCCCAGTTCGGGAAGGTCGTCGTTGGTCCAGCCTATGGGGGCTATGCCCAGTTTTATCTTTTCGTTTTTCATGCCGCTCCCCCTATCTTTTGCCGACCGCTTCCGCGCTCCTGCCCAGCGCCGGCGCGTCGTTGAGCCAGAGGTATCGCTCGTCGTCCACCCTGCTTGTCCAGGGATTGCCCTCAAGGTGCCGGATCATCCAGCAGGTATACATCACATAGCCCGGGGCGCACACTTGTGGATGGGTCTTGCCGCCGGGAATGGCAGAAAAACTGCGGTGAACGCTTTTGTACACCTCCTCCCCCACAAAGCTGGCGCCGAACCCCTCGGGCCGGTCAAACAGAAAGTAATACGCCTCCGGCTGGGGATGGGCATGGGGGATAAACCCGGACCAGTTGCCCCGGTCGTTCAGTACTTCCCCCAGCACCATGTTTGACCAGGGCGCGCTGGCGTAGTCGAAGAGGGTGTTGACGAAACGGTTGGCCGTGTCGCCGTATTTCCCCCGGCACACATCCTTCCAGGGAGCGTCCGCGGGGCCGTAGAGCCTGCTGTCGAATCTCCCGGCATTTTTGGTGCGCTGGATCAGAATTTCCGTGCCCTCCCTGACACACTCCGCCTGTATTTCCACGCCGGAGCTTACGTGGAGCGCCCAGGGCCCCTGGGTAAAAACATCCCTGCGGGAAACCGTCTGTTCATTGCGCTCCCAGCGCAGCGTTACCGCGCCGCTTTGCAGCAGCAGGGCGCACTCCTCGCCCTCCTGCCGGAAACTGCGCTTTTCCCCCGCCTTCATCCGGTAGACCCGGATGTCCATGAGCATATCCCGGTACGCGTTGTCGTAGGCGGCGAGGATCATTTCGCCGGATTCGTCAAAGGCCGGATAGCCAAACACTTTTTTTTCTTCCATCGTTGTTTCTCCTGATATGATGAGCGGGCGCTAATACTGCCGCGCCCTGCCGCGTCCTTCCATCACGCGTTTGCACGCCTCCAGCGCTTCCGGCTTTGAGGCGCTGGTCGCAATCCCCACGTTCCACCAACTGTTGTAGCCCTCGGTCATGGTTTTGGGAAGCACCTTCAAGTCGATCAGAGTGGAGACCGTCTGTTTTTGCGCGTCCCCAAGAGCGGCTTTAAGCTCCTCTATGGTGCGCGCGGTGTATGTTTTGAGGCCGTAGCCCCTGGCCACCATCGCGTAGTCCACCGGGATAAGGCCGCCCTTAATCTCCCCCCGCCCGTCGCGGTAGCGGAACTCCGTGGCAAGGCTGCCCACACCGTTGCTCATCTGCAGGTTGTTGATGCAGCCAAAGCCGCAGTTGTCAAACACCAGGATGTTGATTTTGACCCGCTCCTGCATCGCAGTCATTATCTCGCTGTGGAGCATCTGGAAACTCGCGTCCCCCACAAAGGCGTAGACCTCGCTGTTGCTGTCCGCCAGTTTCACCCCCAGCGCCGCGGCCACTTCGTAGCCCATGCAGGAATAGCCGTATTCCGCGTGGTAGCCCCCGCGCCTGTCGGTGGTCCACATCCGCTGCAAACAGCTCGGGAGGCTTCCCCCCGCGGTAATGATGATGTCGTCCTTTCCTATACATTCCCGCACTGCTGCTATCGCCCCGGTCTGGGTTATAACGCCCCCGGTCAACTCCACAAATTCCGGCGCCGTGCGGGG
>JAIROB010000138.1 GCA_031257695.1 Treponema sp.
GTTAAACACAGCGCGGGCGCGGAGAATTTTTAAAAATTCCATGCCGCGCCTGGCGTTGTTCAGTCCGGACATAACACCCCCATAACGGGGAATAGACCATTAAAAAACACGGATAACGGTTTTTCCAGGTTTCTTCCTCGAACCTAAAAAACAAAGAATGTAGACCAAAGTTTCCTGACTCCGGGCTGCGGCTTGCCAGCCTTCCCATCCTCCGCTTTCGCGCAGGACAGTGGCCGTAACAGGGAGCGCCTGCCTTGGCAAAACCGGCCTTTTCTGTTTTCACAGCAAAGGCCCCCGTTTACAGTTACGGGAATAGTAGGGGAATTTGGCAAGGCCCTTCGGCCAGGACCAGCACCCCATTTCCTTTGAAATCTACGATGACAAGTTTAGATGATGATAAAATGTCTTGTCAATAGAATTTAAAGCAAAAGTTCGTGGTGTTTGTGTGGTTATCCTCTTATCCATGCTTTTAGTCCAATGAAGAACCCAGGAGCAAGCTCCGGGGTATGGACCCCGGCTTCCAATCAGCCTACTGGGCACACCCCCGGACAATAACATCTTTCTTTGACCGGGCGTGTCCTACGAAATTAAATCTGCGAAAAATTAGCAATTTTAACCGAACCGTCAGGGAAATGAGCGGTTATTTCAAGCTGCCCCCCCATAGCCTCTATATGGCTTCGCAGAGTGGAGATATACATATCTGTCCGCTTTTCCATTTTGGCAATGGCTGGCTGCTGGATGCCCAGGGCTTCGGCAAGCATTTTCTGGGAGAGACCCCGGGCGTTTCGCAATTCATTGAGGGGTAGTTCTTTGAGGGCTTCCTGCACTGCCTTGTCAACGCGTTCCCGGGATTCCGGGCTCATCTTTTCTTCCAACTCCGAAAATTTACGGGTCATTTTCTTTCTCCTGTTTCTTGCAAATACTGGTCATATATCTTGTCCGCCCGGGGAACAAATTCATCGTAGAACCGGTCGTTCCCTGTTTTATCCCCGCCAATGAGCAGGATAGCCACCCGCCTGGGGTCAAAGGCAAAGAATGTCCGCAAGGGCCTTCCTTCGCATTGGCTCCTAAGTTCCCTCATGGCGCTATGTTTGGAGCCATATATCCCGCTGGTATAGGGGAACCTCAAAGACGGACCTGCCTGCCGTAGCAGGTTCACCGAAAAGGCCACAGCTTCATGTTCCGCCCCGCTCAAAGTATCCCACCAGGCGCCGAATTCATCGGTATACTCGACTTCCCACATAACCGGAGTGTATTCCTTCTATGGAATATAGTCAAGTAAAAAAACTTCCGAACCGTTTTGCCGTCTCAGCAAAACCTCGGGGCTGCTTCATCCTCAGGCGTGGCGTTCCTCGTTGCCTGTCCCCATAGCTACTCAATCGTATACATCAGGCCCTGGCTTCTGCCGAAAATCTCGCCTTCGTACATACACTCCGCCTGTGCCGGCGGCGTGGGATATATTCCCCGGCGAACCGCGCGGAAGAGGAAATCCACCGTTTTTTCCCCGCGGCTGAAATAGTCCCAGAAGTACTGGACTTCGTTGTCCATGATGATCCGGTGGCTCACCGGTGAAGGGTTCCGGGAGGAGCCTCCGCCGCTTCCTCCGGTTTCGCCGTAGGAAGCGGTGGTCACAAAAGCGGCGTCAAGGATCTCCGCGCCCGACGGCACGGGGACCCGGAGGGCCATATAGGTCCGGTTGCGGCCGCTGGATACCCGGATCCGGGCCCGGTAGGTTTTGCCGCTGGTCAGGGAGCTTCCGGCGATTTCTTCATCCGTGGCGATATCGTGGATGCTCAGAAACACCCCCAGCCCTTCGTCCCGAAAGCCCTGCAATTCCGCGGGGATGGCGTAGCTGAGGGAAGCGGTGTAGTAGAGGCTCCCCCGGCCGCGGCGGTTGATGACCAGCGGCTGCATACGGTCCTTCTCCAGAGCGGCGAGCGGGGGATCCTCAAAGCCCAGGGCCGCGCCCACGGGTTTGGCGCCGAGGCCCTTGAAAGTCCCGGCCAGCAGTTCCGTTCCCGCCAGGGTCGCCGAAGCGTCCAGGTCCAGGGACTCTAGGTTCCCGGCGCGGATCAGAGCGTCCACCGCGGAGAGTACCCGGACCGTCACCGCGGTGCTTTCCCAGAACCCTGCGGCCTTCTTGGTTTCCAGCAGGGAGTGGAGGAGCCTCCCGTTGATCCGGTCGCCGGGATACTGCTGAACAAAAAATTCCAGGGCCAGGGCCAGTTGCTCCACGGGGCCGCCGTAGAAACTGCCCCCCTCCGTCGGATCGCTCAACTCCGCGCCGCGGGCGGTAAGCCGTATCAGGTTACGGAGCCGCTCCGCCGTGGAGGCCGCCTCGGCGTTCCGGTTCAGGAGCCGGTAGGTCATCCCCGCGAAGGCCAGGGTCGAGGGGTCCGCGTTGTCCCTGCGGAGAATCTCCGCCAGCCGGGAAGGGTCTACCGCTTCGCCCAGCAGGGCAAAGACATAAAGCATATAGGATTGCAGGTAGGACCGGTAATGATAATTGGACTGAGCGGAACCCCAGTTTTGCGCCTCCTGGTATTTCCGGTTGAGCCAGGCGGTGAGTTCCCCGATCCGTATTGAAGGGGGCACGGGAATCCCCTTTGCCCCGGCTATGGCCAGGATATGGGCTATACGCAGGCTCACGTAAAAATCCGCGTCGCTGCCCGAAGGCCAGTAGGGGAAGCCCCCGGAAGGAAGCTGGACCCTGGCCCAGGTCTTGAGTTCCTGCTCCACCACTTTGGCGGGGTCGGAAACTTCGTTTTTCAGGCCGAGGCTGTCAAGGTATTCGCCGAAGATCGCCAGGGGAAAGACCGCGGCGCTCCGCTGTTCCATACAGCCGTAGGGATAATGGAAGAGGTAGGACACCGCGGACTCCAAAAGACTGAGGCGGGTGGCGTCCAGGCTGATCGAAAGGCTTCCCGTGTTGTTGTCCGCAAAGGAAGGAATAGCCAGGGCCTCGACAGCAGAGGCGCTGTCCCCGTCCACCTCGCCGGTGGTAGTGACCGTTTCCATCACATAGGGATGCTCGATGAGTATCTCCCGGATGAGCCGCTCGTTGAGAATATCGGAGTTGATCCTGAAGTTAAGGCTCACCGTCCCTTCCTTTACCGCGGCCACGTCAAAGTAAATGACCCCGTTTTCGCCGCTTTTCAGGGTGATCCGCCGCTCCGCCGGGCCGTCCACAAAGGCGGCCCCCCTTTGTTTGCGCCGCCCGGTTTCCGCTTCCTCCGGGTCCTGCGGGTCCGATATGTCGAGGCCCACGGAAATTGTGTGGGAGGCCGAATCCAGGTTGGTGATCAAAACCCCCGCTTCGGCGGTGTCCCGTTCCCTAAGCCGCCGGGGCAGAACCTCCCGGAGGTTGATCCGGTTCCGGGCGGAGATTTCGCTTTCCTTGAGGGCAAAAATGTCCCCCCGCACCCCGAAGACCGTTACCCGGTAGGTGGTAAGGTTGTCGGGGAGCTTGAAGGTATGGCGAACCTTCCCGTCCGCGCCGGTGAGGAGCATGGGTTCGAACACCGCGGCGGGGTTAAAATCCTTCCGCTCCTCCAGTTTGCCTTCCCCCTCGCCGTCGCCCCCGGCAAGGTTCTTGACGCTGTAAGTTACCGGGTCCATGAGCCAGGCCCGGGAATCCCCGCCCGCCACGGCCAGGGGGAAACGATCGGGGTTGTAGAAATAGGCGATTGGGTCGGGCACATGATAGTTGATAAGGTCCAGCGCCCCCCGATCCACCGCCATGAGGGTCAGCTCCGCGTTGGGCAGGGGCCTGCCGTCCCGCTCCGCGGTAAGGGTCACGGTAACTTCATCCCCGGGGCGGTAGGTCTTTTTATCGCTTTCCACCTTTACGGAAAAAGCCCTGGTCCGGGGATTCACCGTGAGTTTCGTTACCCCGAAATAGCCCTTGGGCTTGTCCAGATCGGGGCTGCCGTATTCGTGGGAGGGCGGCCCGGAGCGGATCGAATAGGATGAAACCGCCGCATACACCAGGGGCACGTAGTTCCGGGCAATGGGAATCTCGATTACCGAAGAGGGTTCGGTAAGATGCCTCACCTCCTCGGTAAAGATCCCCTCCCGCTCCAGGGTGATGAGGTACCGGCCCGCGGGCAGGGGGCTCTGGAGGAGGAGCCGGGCTGTGTCCCCCGGATTGTACATATCCTGATCCGGGGTAAGCCGCAGTTCGTCGGCGTTGTTCATGTTCCACCAGCCCCCGCCGGAACCGGTGGCGTAGAAGGAGATCTCCGTAAGCGCTGCCCTACCCTCCCGGTCCAGGGCGCCGGCCCTGAGGGTATAGAACCCAGCCCTGGAAGGCGTTGCTTTGAGGGCGCTCTCCCGGAGGCTGATCCTCCGGGTTTCCTCGACAACCTGCTCCTGGAGGTACTGATCGTACATATAACCGTTTACGCCCCGCTGCCGCACCCGCCGCCATTCCTCCCGGATAAGCTCCACGGTCATTACGCCCGCGTCCTCGCCGCTTTGCAGAAAGAGGCCCTCCGCGGCCTTTTCCCCGGCGGGGTCCACGGCGATGAAGTCGAAGGAAATTTCCTCCCCGGCTTTGGCAAAGCCGCTGCCTGAGCTCCGGGCAAGGCCGATGTAAAACCGGGCGGGATGAACCAGCGCTGAACGGTAGGCCGCGGTCATCTGGTTGCTGAGATCCGTGACCCGGGCCTCCACGGAATAGAGGTAGGGGGCTCCCTTGACGCCGGATCCGCCCCCGGTTTTCTGGGTCAGCGCGGCGGTCCCCTCGCCGGAGAGCGCCCCCTTTTCCGAAGCGACCCGGCGTTTGCCGTCATAGGCCCGGCGGGGACCAAAAACATAGTCCCTGGCTTCAGCGGTCCGGGGGCTGAAACTGCCGGTCTCCCTATACCAGTCGGCTTCCCAGGAAGCCCCGGAAAGGCTTCCCCCGGAAAGATAGGAGGCCGTCAGGGTCAGGTTGATGTCGCCGCCGCTGACCGGCTCCAGGGCCGGGACGGAAAGGGCCGCCTGGAATTTAAGACGTTCAAAAAAAGCCACCGTCACGGGAACATTGGCGGTTGCGCGCTCCTGGGCCTTCCGCCGGTAGGTCAGCCGGTAGGCCCCAGCCGCGGCGTCGTCGGGAACGGTAAGGCTGCCGTAAAAGCCCCCGGACTCGCTGACCGCGCCGGAAACCACGGCCAGGGATTCGCCGTTGTAACGGTCCTCCTCAAGGACGACGGTGTACTCCCCCTGGTAAATCGAGTAGATCCCCAGGATCAGGGAACGGTCCACCCCCCGGAAGGCGAGGGTTTCGCCGGGCTTGTAAAGCCCCCGGTCGGAAAACAGGAAGGTAACCGCGGAGACTTCCTCCGCGGCCTGGGGCCTCCGGTAATCCACCCCAAATGCCCAGTGGTTGTGGGAAGAGGGATGGAATATAGCCCTGTCCCCGTCTTTTTCCGCCATCACCAGGGGGGCCTCAAACCCCCATTCGCCGGCGGTATTGTTCCGCAGAACCCCGGCGGGGGTATTGATCACCGCCAGGCCGTCCTTGCCGGTGCGGCCGCTGCCAAAGCCCGCGAGGTCCGCAAGGTCCGCCGTGTATTCCAGCGTGCCGGGGTTGAAAAGCGTCACCAGGGCGTCTTCCACAGGCTCCCCGGTGGAGAGTTTTGTCACCAGGGCCGCGGTTTTGTTAAAGCCGTAGCGCACCGTAAGCCCCAGGTCCGTCACCTGAATGGCGAGTTTGTTCTCCGAAACCCGGGTTTTCCTTTGGGAATCCCACCGGGGATCGGTCAGAAGATTGAGGTTTGCCCTGAAAAAGACAAAGCCCCTGTTGAAGGGATCGAGGTAGGGAGCAAGATCGATCTCCTCAAAGTATCTGGCGTTGGGGCTGCCGGGGCTGAGGAAACGGTTGGCAAAACTATCCGAAATATCCACCCAGGGGTTTTTTACGGCCCCGACGCGATACCAGGAATCTTCGGCAATATTGGCGTACTCAAAGAGAAACCGGGGGGGGAACCGCGCTTCCAGCATGGCGTGGCCCGAGTCCAGAAAACGGGCGCTTCCCACCGGCGGCGGCTCATCGGGAACAGTAATACTGAGGGCTTGGGGGTTTTCCAGCCTGCGGCCGTATATATCCTCCAAGGCCGCGGAAACGCGGATTGCAAAGCTGTCCCCGTAGGCCACCGGAAGGTTGTAAACCCGCGCCGTGGAGTCCCACACCTCAAGATTCCCGGCGCCCAGGCCCATTTCCGGCTCCGTGCTGATCCCGGCGGCCGCGGTTTCTTCATTAAGGGGATAGGAAAACTCAAGCTCCGCCAGATTCCGGTACTTGCCGTAACCGGCAATCCGCCTGTGATCCTTCAGCACAAAAGGCCCCGGGGTGCGGAAGGAATGGATCCGGTCCGCTTCGGTCCCCCGGCTGCCCCCGGAAGATTTGGCCCCCTTTTTCAGGGTGATTTTAACTTCCCGGTCGAATTCCACCGGGGCGCTCAACCTGGCCAGCAGCTTGTTTTCTTCCAGTTGGCTCAAGGCGAAGTCCCTGGGGCCGTCAACGCTGATCGACAGGTACTCCCGAATCTCCTCCGCCCGGACCGGGTAGGTAAAGACAAGGCCTATGCTCCGGGCCGCTTCGGGCGGGACATCCCGGCTGCCGTAGCGCCTCCCCGGCGGCGGCTCAAGCCCCTCCCCGGGCACAAGGGAACTGATGCCCAGGGTTTCGGTATGGAAGGTGAAAACCCGCTCCCCGGCGATCCGCGCCCCGTAGATCGAAGCCGCGTCCGGGGCCACGGTGACGGTGTAGGACTGCTGGGCCTGACAGGGCTCGTCCCCCTCAAAACTCAAAAAGTTTGTGCCGTACCAGCGGAAGGACCCCTTGATCGGCGGGCGAATCTCCGCCACGGGGGAAGTATCGCTTTCTGCCCCCAGAGCGGCCAGGGGAACCATGGGCTGGGAAAAGATCAAATATATGGAAGGCCGTTGTATCGAGGCGGAAAATTCCCCCCTGGGCCCCCAGTCTATCACCGTCAGGGGCCCCGCTTCCGCGGCCACGGTTCCTGTCCGCCCGGTTTCCTGGGCAGCCCTGACAGCCTCAAGCCTCCGGGCTTCCGCGGCGGGATTGAAGTACCGGGTCTTATACTCCTCCGGTTTGCGGAGCCCGCCGCCAAGGACCGTCCCCGCTCCCTGCCCTGCGGCTAACCCCCGCGGTTCTTCCGCGCCGGTAGTTTCGGCCCCATCTTCCCCCTCCGCGGTCTGGGGCCGGTAATCCAGGGCGAAGGCAGCCTCCGCCGCCGCTTCATTGGCCAGCGCCGTCCCCGCCGGGCTCTGCCCCCAGGCTGCATTCACAACGGAAGAGAAATTTGCCTCCGGAACAAGAACCACTTCCCGGTACGGTGCGCCGGAAGCGGCCTTTCCGTCACAGGAAAAAAGAACCGCGCCTAGAACAAGGGCCATGAAAGGGAGAGGGGATTTCATCTCGTCAATTCCTCCGTGCGGCTATAGGATAGCACGGAGCGGTCCGCCGGGGTAAGATCTCGAATCCCCCCATGGACCCAAGTTGGGTGTACAGGGACGCACTAAAATTATGTCTGGGGGGTGGCAGCGGAACTCGCTTGCCGCCCGCTCGTTCGCTTCGCCCCCCCATGGACCCAAGTTGGGTGTACAGGGACGCACTAAAACTATGTCTGGGGGGTGGCAGCGGAATCGCTTGCCGCCCGCTCGTTCGCTTCGCCCCCCCATGGACCCAAGTTGGGTGTACAGGGACGCACTAAAACTATGTCTGGGGGGTGGCAGCG
>JAIROB010000146.1 GCA_031257695.1 Treponema sp.
CGGGAAACTACGCTCCGCTTCGCTTTCGAGGTCCGGGGCCTCCGGTTTGGCGCGGACCAGCTTAGGTTCTACATCAAGCCGGAGGACGGGCTGGAGCTTCCGGCCATTATGCAGTGGCTGAAACAGACCTTCGCCCAGCGGTACAACGCTTTGACGGGGGCGGACGGGGCATATCTGGGGGGATCGGTATTGGTTGGCGATACTGGAGGGGGAGGCTCCGGCGGATGCGGGGGCGGGGGTGGCGCTTGGGGCCGGGGCTGAGCACAGGGACAGACCCCGTAGGCGGAAACGGGGCCGCGCCCCCCGGTTTTCCACCGTTTCCCCCGCTCCCCGGCTCCCTGCGCCCGGTTAAGCGGGGTAATACCGCCCTGAGCCGCGCCAAATCCCGTTTTCCCGCCGCCTGTAAGTTTTTCTAAGGGAAAGATTCGCCCTAAACGGAATGCCGGGCCTGAATTGCGGGTCAAGTATAACCGGCACGGGGACGCGCACACATTGTGTAATGCGGGCGGCAAGCGAGTTCCACTACCGGGACCCCCGGCCAAAGCCTTAGTGCGTCCCCGCTAACCCAACCGGGTCCATGGGGGGAGCAGCCCCCTTGCCGAGCCCTCTTTTGGAGGCTAGACTATACCGAAAACGGGGGGATGTGATGCGGTTCAGGTCAACGGGCTCAACTGGGAGGGAAGTTTCTTTTAAGGACGCTATTTTTAACTGTCTTCCCCCGGACGGAGGGCTGTACGTCCCCGTCGCGGCGCCGGATATGCGGCAGTACATCCTGTATATGGACGCCGAAACCACCTTTCCTGAACTGGTCGGGGCCCTGGCTCCGGCGCTCCTCCAGGGCGAACTGAACCCTCTTGCCGCGGCCCGGGTTGCGGAGAGCGCCCTCGATTTTGAGCCGGTTCTGACAGAGCTGGACGATAACTTTTCCGTTCTGTCCCTGTGCAACGGGCCTACCGGGGTTTTTAAAGATTACGGCGTCGCGTTTTTGGCTGCCCTGCTGGAGGAGCTGCTCGACACTGAAGGGCGGGCGCTGATTCTCTCCGCGGCAAGGCAGGATACGGGGGCCAGCATAGCCCGGGCGTTCGGCGGACGGCGGGGTATGACTTCGGTTATACTCTACCCTTCCGGCCCGGTCCGGGGGCTGGACCCCGCGTCCTATGCGGCCAGGGGCGGCTCCATAGTTCCCATTCAGATCAGGGGCTCCTTTGACGACTGTCAGCGGCTCGTTGCCGAGGCGATAAACGACAGGCCCTTTGCGGAGCGCTACAATATTGTCTGCGCGAACGCGGTAAATCCCGGCAGGTTTCTCCCTCAGATATTTTACTATTGTTACGCTTTCATTAAATTGAAAAAAATCCTCAAGGAAAAACTGTTTTTCAGCGTGCCCTGCGGAAATTTCGGCAACCTGATCGCCGGGCTCTACGCGTGGAAAACGGGGATGCCCGTGAACGGTTTTATTGCCGCCATGAACGCCAACAACGCGTTTGGGGAGTACCTTAACGGCGGGGAGTTCAAGCCGGGAAAGCTCATCCAAACCAATTCCCCCGCCCTGGACGTGAGCGTTCCGTCAAACTACGGGCGCCTGGCGGCCTTTTACGCGGAGGCCCCGGCGGTGATGAATAATATGGTTTTTCCCGATTCTATTGACGACAAAACCACGGTTATGGAAATAGAAAGGGTCTGGAAAACCTATAAATTTCTGCTGGACCCCCACAGCGCGGTCGCGTTTGCCGCGGCCCGGCGTTTTTCCCGCCGCTCCGGGTTTAACGGCCATGTGGTGGCGCTTGCCACGGGGCACCCGGCGAAACAGGCGAAACTGGTCGCCCAGGCCACGGGGGAGGAGCTTGAAATTCCTGAAAAGTTTGTCAACCTATGGAAAAGAACCGATCCCATGGCTACCATTCCGCCGCAACTGGATGCCCTGGAGGGGGCCATCGCAAGCTGCTGTTAGGAACTGTATAAAGGGGCTGTTATGAAAATTCGAAGCTGCGCGGTTGTTTTGTTCACGATATGGAGCTGCGGGTTCCTTCCCCGCAACGCGGCGGCCCAGGAATCAGCGCAGCAAACAGCGGCGCAGCAAGCAGCATCCCAACAGGCAGTATCGCAGGCGGCGGAGGGGGGGGTAAGTTCGGGACAGGCGCAAACCCCGGAGCCGGGCGAGGGCTTTATTGAGGGCGCGGAAACGCTGGGTGAGACAATACTGGAAACCGTCGAGGAGGACAGCGGCTTTAAGGCGAATATTTTTATGCGCCTGGGAATTGCCGCGGCGATTATTATTATTCAGGCGCTGCTTATACGGCTGGTGTGGCGCCTGTTTGCCTGGCTTAAAATAAAGCTGGCGGGTTATGGGGCACAACACTTCAAAAACCTGACCATACGAAAATTTCACATCATGGACACCAAGCAGATACTCAATATTCTTTTTTCAGCGTTAAGAGTCGCAAAGTATATTGTAACCGCGTTCCAGTTGTTCCTCACCGTCCCCATGGTGTTCAGTTTGTTTCCCCTGACAAAGGATCTGGCGGGCAAGATATTCGGATACATTTTAACGCCCCTCAAAAACATAGCCCTGGGGGCGATCAATTATATTCCCAACATTTTTACCATCGTTATTATTATCATCATAACCCGGTATATGATCCAGAGCCTCAGATTTTTTGCCCTCCGTATAGAAAAGGGGCGGCTGGCGATTCCCGGTTTCTACCCTGATTGGGCCAGGCCGACCTTTAATATATTACGGATACTGTTGTACGCCTTTATGGTGGCGATTATTTACCCCTACCTTCCCGGCTCGAACTCCAACGCGTTCCAGGGGGTTTCGGTTTTTGTGGGCATCATCATTTCCCTGGGGTCAAGCTCCGCCATCGGCAACATGGTGGCCGGCATGGTGATTACCTATATGCGCCCCTTTAAAATCGGCGACCGGATACAGCTCAACGAAACTGTGGGCTTTGTGGTGGAGAAGTCCGCCATGGTCACCAGGATTATCACCCATAAAAATGAATACGTTACTTTCCCGAACCTGATGGTGCTGTCCTCCAAGATCGTCAACTACCACACCTCCTCCGACGAAAACGAGGAGGGGCTGATCCTCTACGCGGAGGTGACCATGGGTTACGCGGTGCCCTGGCGCCAGGTCCATGAGATACTGCTTGGGGCGGCGCGGAAAACCGCGTTTGCGGAAGAAAAGCCTGGGCCCTTTGTGCTGCAAACCGCGCTGGACGATTATTACGCCCGGTATCAGATCAACCTGTACACCAAGGCGGTGGAGAAGGTGCCGTCCATCTATTCGGAGCTGTACCAAAACCTGCAGGACGGCTTTGTGGAAGCGGGGATCAGTCTGACGGCGCCCTCCTATCAGATTAGGATACCGGGGGACACGGAGACACGGCCTTCCTCAACTTAACGGAAATGAAAGCCGATGGCAACGCCCAGGTCGGGCCAAAACGAAACAACCAAACCGCGCCAAGCCGCCATACCCCGGGAAAAGGCGCTTAAATAGAGAGGGCCGAGATTCAGGGAATACCCCAGGTCCAGGGCAGCCCGCCAGCTTAACCAGGGCTGTTTTCCGCCGGTCAGGAGGGGCAGTTCGTACAGCGGATACAGGGATAGATACCAGCCCCTCATGGGGGAGCTTCGCCGCCTATTCAGATAAAGACTTGCCCCAAGGGAAACGTTAAGGGAACTAAATGCGCCGTCTTCATAGTAGGGGGAAATGACGGCGTTCCCGCTCAAGGCAAAAGCGCCAAAGCGCAGGGCCAGCGCTTTGGTTTCTATGGGCAACAAAAAGCGGGAATCGCTCTCGTGATCCTCGAACCGGGCAAGGGGCGCCGCCGTGCCTGAGGCTGTGCCGAAAAGGGCAGGCGCATAATATTGAACGGCAAAATCCAGGGATTGTCCGGCAATCGGCAGGAATGTCAAGGCAATGACAAAAATCCATTTTTCTTTCATTTACTCCCCCGCCGTAATAAGAGGCCGGTAATAATGCTCCGATATTTCGGGACATTCGTTCATGACAGCAACCGTGTCCGGTATTTCCGGGTAGTTGGTCCGCAAATATTCTACCGCCTCTTGGTATGAGTCCCGCCAAGCATACCGGACATTTAAAACCCGGTTCCCGTATTCGTTTCGCGATTCATCGAGCTCAAGCGCCAGTTCTCCGCCGTAGGTGATAACGCCATTTTCAACCGTAAAAG
This sequence comes from Treponema sp., assembly GCA_031257695.1. The sequence continues at coordinate 4,197 of JAIROB010000146.1, forward strand.
TAAAATCTTCCAGCGCAAAATCAGTAAAAACCCGTTTGAGGGATCGATCGAAAAGCGCGTCCAGTATGTAACGCGCTTCGGGAAGTTTTGCAAAAATGAAGTTTTTACCCGATTTCAGATTATACCAGTCTCCAACCCCCGAAAGAATCCACCACTCCTGATGAGCCCTGAGTATCAACCCCGCGGGGTCTCCTTCAATATTCACCACAAACAGAAGGCAGCCGGTTTTGCCTGGGGAGAAAACCGGCTGCCCTTCTTAACATTGGGGATCGCGTAACAGCCGCCCAAGAGACAGACAATCATTGCCAGCAACACGGGCCGTATCATTTTCCCCAGGATACACATTGGCAATCTACCTTGCGGCCTGTTCGCTTAACAGGGAGTCAAGCAAAGAGGCATCTCTAAATGAAACTATGATATTTCTTAGATGAATATAACACTTGTGGCTTATATTTATCAAGTCAGAATTCGGTTAGATTTTCGCGTGAGACGTCACGCCCCTCGCATTGTCCAACCAAGGCGCCGCGCCCTACAGCGCCGCTTCCAGTTCCTGTTTCAGGCCCCCGGAGCCAAGCCGGAGCAGGGTCCGTCCCAGGCGCTCGCCGCTTTTGGCGTTGTTCCGGAAAAACGCTATGGTCGCGTCCGCGGCTTTGAGGACCTGTTCTTTGTCAAAGAGCAGGGGCAGCAGGCGCTGCCCTTCCTGTATGGTGTTGCCGAACATCCCGCCGAAGGAAAGCTGGTAGCCGTTCCTGCCCTGTAACGCGCCGGAGGGACAGTTTTTGACGCATCTGCCGCAGTAGACGCAGGAAGATTCGGCGAAGTCGAGGGTTTCCCCGTCCTTGTCCACCCGCAGGGCGCCCTTGGGACAGGTCGTTTCGCAGACACCGCAGTAGAGGCAGTCCTTTTTGTCCCATCCGGGGAAGACGCCGCCCTTGATGCCCAGGTCGTTTTCCTCCGCCTTGAGGCAGTTGTTCCTGCAGCCCGTGACGCCGATCTTAAACTTGTGGGGCAGCTCCTGGCCGAAATACCGGTCGGCCAGCTCCTCCGCCAGCGCTGTGGTTTCTATGGCGCCGCTGGGACAGACCGCCGAACCCTGGCACGCGGTAATGGTCCGCACCTGGGGCCCGCTGGCGCCCGCGGCGACCCCCGCTGCGAGGAGGTCCTTTTTAATCGCTTCAATATCCTCAAATGCAATAAAGGGGATCTCGATCCCCTGGCGGCTGGTCAGATGGATATAGCCCCTGCCGTACTTTTTCGCGGCCCCGATGATCCTTTCCAGTTGTTCCGCCCTGACCTGGCCGCCGGTCACCTTGAGGCGCAGGGAAAATGTGTCCTTCTGAACTTGCCGCATAAAACCGCTTTTTTTAAGAGCGGCGTGATCAACTTCTGCCATGGTTTCCTCCCCGGGCATTTTGTCTTCCAATTTTTTTTCCGTCCGCAAGCCGATAGGGGTTGCGGCGGTTCCGCAGATAGGTTTGATAGGCGGCGCTGCTTTCATAGTAGCCGTCCGGCCCCTTAAACGATGAGGACTCGTCGCAGCGGTACAGTTCCAGCAGGGCGGGGAACAGGGGCGATTCCATGATCTCCCTGGTTTTGGCCAGGGGCAGCCGGGGCAGGGCCGCGGGGAGCATGTGGTTTCGCACCAAATAGTGAATATCCGCGATCAGCGGGGCATCGTAACCGAGACGTTCCAGGAATTTGTTGGCGGCCCGGGCGCCCAGCTCCGCGTGGCCGTTGAAACGGTTGCTCCCGGAGCTGGCCGACAGGGGTTTGCCCACATCGTGAAGCAGGAGTCCCAGGGAGAGCCGGAAGTCGTAGGCGCCCCGGTTGTGGCCTATGGGCTTGCGGTACCGGAAGGTTTCCAGGGTGTGGGTCCAGACATTGCCTTCGGGGTG
>JAIROB010000196.1 GCA_031257695.1 Treponema sp.
AAGAACTTATGGAAATATTTAATAAAACATGTGATGAAAATGAAATAGTACATGATGTGGATGAATTATTTAAGTACATGTACATATTTGAGGGAAGAAACAACAAAGGACAATTAGAATTGTTTTGATAAAGGGAGAAACAGTACAATTTAATGCAAATTCAGGTCGTTATTTATTTTCCAGCGAAGAAACCATCGTGCTGGAAAATCGAACTGTTGCTGAAAGTCAATTGAGAACCACAATTAATAGGGCCTACGAAATACTCTCTGGAAACATTTCCGAAGATGCAACATTGGCTTTTATAAGCCTTTCTTCCGGGAATAATATCATGGAACGTTACGGGGGCGAGACCTCTCCCTATTCCAGGGCAGCGGCGATTTTTTCCGAACTTTGACGAACCTTTGCGGCAATGGCCTGCGGGTCGATGCCCTTTAATGTCCGGTTTTCCACGATCCGTTTGCCCCCGATAAACACATCGGTGACATCCGCTCCGGTGGCGCTGTATACAATGGCGGACAGGACGTTTTCATGCCTCCCAAGGCGGAGGGGCTGTATATGGGGCGCGGCGGTTTCTATCAGAATAAAGTCCGCCAGTTTTCCCTGTTCGATGGTTCCCAGCTCCGCGTCCACTCCAAAGGCCCTGGCGCCGTTTATGGTCGCCATGTCGAGAATGTTCCGGGGAGAAAGAGCCCTGACGCCGCCGGTAACCGAGTGGATCAGCGCCATGCCCTTCATCTCCCGAAAAATGTCGTTGGAGTTGTTCCACATTGAGCCGTCGGTTCCCAGGCACACATTTACTCCCTGCTTGACCATTTCCGGAATAGGCGCAATGCCGTCGGCAATTTTCATTTCGCAAAGCGGGGTATTGGCCACGGACACCTCATGTTCCCTGAGCCGCCCAATCTCCTGCTCCGAAGCGTGGACCACATGGGAGCCGATGAAACGCTTGTTGAGCAAACCGTTCTGATACAGATACTCAATGGGGCGGAGGCCGTAGTTTTTCTCCACCATGGCAAGGCGCCAGTTCGTTTCGGCGAGGTGCATGGTTCGCAGCATTTCCAGGCCCTCCAGGTTTTCATGGATGGCCTGGAGGCGCCGGGTTTCAAAATCCTCTTCCGCGGGCATTCCCGCGACAGGAACCAGCCCCCGCCGCCGGCTGTCTTCCATAAAAGCCCGCAATTCCTCTACAGGAACCAGATCGTCCTGGTTGACAAAATCCCGGCGCACATCTTCTACCAGGGCACCCCGTATGCCCACCCGGGTCATGGCTTCGGCGGAACGGCTGCCCAGGCTCCAGTACATATTTTCGCACAGGAAGGTGGTTCCGGAAAGCAGGGCTTCGCAGTAGGTAAGCTGCCGGGAGTAATAGCGATCATCGTCGTTGATAAATTTCCAGAACCAGTTGTGATCGTTGAAGGCTTCGATCTGTTCTCCCAGGGTCATGCCGTCCCCAAAGCCCTTGCCCAGGGTCATGTCCCCGTGACAGTGGCTGTTGAAAAGTCCGGGCATAAGTATTTTGCCGCTTCCGTCTATCCAGCGCCCGCAATCCGCGGCGTCGATGTTCCCGGCGTTGACCGCGGCGATCCGCCCTCCCTTTACTCCCACCGAACCGGCGAAGGGTTCGTAGCCGTTGCCGCCGGACACGATGATGACATTGGCGACGCCAAGATCGTATAGCTTTTCCATTATGAACCTCCGTCCTATGGTACTCCGTTTTGCTCCGGTATCCAAGGCCGTGTTCAGCCCCCCCTATGGGCCCGCTTTCCCGCGGCACGGGGCTGCGCTCAAACAAAGTCTGAAAGGGGGGGTAGAGGAATCGTCTGCCGCCCGCATTTGAGCAAAGCGAACCCGCGGGCAGCAAGCGAGTTCTGCTACCACCCCCTAACTCCGTTTCAGCGCAGCCCCGGAAACCCAACCGGGCCCATAGGGGGGGGCGGCGTAATTGTCAAACCTAACGCTTTTTGCTATACTCTGGAAATCTTACCAAATTAATGTAAATAGGGGTTTATAATGAGTGTACGCGCAACAGAACGGCTTATCGGCGATGTAGTGGTGGTTACGGGGCTTCGCAACAGCCCCCAGATGGTGGTGCAGTCCGTTGATATTGACACCAAGCAGGTTAGCGCCGTTTGGTTTGCCGATGACCGCAAGGGACAACAGGCGGTTTTTCCTGCCACAGCCCTTGATCGTGTTGAAGCGCCGGAGTCTAAGGCGGAAAAAAAACCCGCCCTTGCTGCCAGAAACGGAACCGGGGGCAGAAAGCCCGGGAAGGCAAAGAAGTAACAAAGAAAAGCCGCCTGTCAAACGGCGGCTTTTCCTTATCAACCACCGGGAGCATATCTTTAGCCGGCCAAAAGCCGCCGCACAAGCATGGCATGGGGGGAAGATCCGCCCTGAGACAGGCGCCGGGCTTGGATTGCGGGTTAAGTTTGAAACCAAGGCGGGGATTCGAACCGGAGTTTCCGCCCGGGGAAGGGGGCGGCCCCTACTGTCCGCTTACACAGTCGACGTTTCCAAATAGAGTCTCAATTTTTTCGAGGATCCCCCGGGGAAGGGGCGGCTTCTCTATTGAGGTGAGGTTTTCCAACAGATGTGCTTTGCTGCCCGTGCCGGTGAGAACCACGTCGATGCCCGGGGTGTGGCAGCAGAAGCGGTATGCCGCGTCCATGATGCTTGCGGCGTCCCCTCCCCGGGTGAGGAAGCCCAGGGGCGCCTTCCGGTCTATCAGGGCCGGATCGACCTGGCCCCTTGCCAGGATGCGGTCAATGTCTACGGTAAGCTGTTCGGCGCTGTGCAGGGCCTTCCGCACCGCAAACATATTGAGAACCCCCAGGTTTTTTTCACGGGCCGCCGGGAGAACCCGTTTGGCCGCTGAGGGGTTGAGGATGTTGTAGCCTGTCATGATCACGTCGAAGAGATCCTCCGGCAGGGCAATCCCGAACATTTCGTGGGCCGTATCTCTGGCAAAGACTTCGGTAAGTCCCAGAAAACGGATCTTCCCCTCCCGCTTCAGTTTTCGCATCACCGGAACAAAGGTGTCCCGCACCCGGGGGTAATCCTCCGGCGCCACCCCGTGGAGGTGGTAGATGTCCACGTAATCGGTTTTGAGATCCCTGAGGCTTTCCTCCAGGTCGCTTTCCATATCGGCGGCGGCCTTGTCATGGTAGAAGAATTTGGTTGAAAGGACATAGCTGTCCCGGTCTATCCCCCGGAGTCCCTCGCCCACCGCTGCCTGGGTGCCGTAGACCGTGGCGGTGTCGAAAAAACGGACCCCCGCGTCGTAGGCGGCGCGGACTATCCCTGCGGCATGGTCCGCCCCGCGGTCTATTCCCAGGCGGGAAAACCCCCCGCAGCCTAATCCTCCCCGGGTAACCGTAAGTCCCGTGCGTCCTAAGGTTGTGGTTTGCATACGACACCTCCGGAACCGTTTTTTTCCAACCGCTGTAGTTTACCACGACAATTCGTAATTAACAACCGCCGTCCGGTTAATCGTGAAGGGTCGGCGAGCGGGCTACTCCGGTTCCGGCTGCCGCCGGTCCTGCTTTTTCTGTCCCCGGAGGCGCTTGATCCGCAGCCGTTGTTCCCGGCCCGCAAGGGTGGGCCCGCCGGGCATCCGGCGCTTGGGGAGCCGCGCCGCGGCGCTGATCAGCGCCTCCAGCCGGGCAAAGCCCCGCTCCAGGTTGGTCCGCCGGGAGCGTTCTTCGCTGGACGCGATGAGGATCTCCGCTTCCCCGGAATCCCCGGAGGACAGCCTGGATGCCAGGGTCTCCCTCAGGCGGCGCATCTCGGGTTCGCTCAGCCCTTCCAGATCTTCCAGCCGAAGCCGCAGGGTAGCTTTGGTGTTCACCTTGTTGACATTTTGGCCTCCGGGACCGCCGGAGCGGGAAAAACTTGGGCGGGCGGCGGAACGGATTGACCGGCGGAGAAGCGGCAGGTTCATGGGGTAATGGTAGCACAGGGCGTTGGGACAAGGCCAGCCACCCTGCCGCGCAAGGGATAGAAGCGGAAATCCCGGAGCAAACCGCACAAGCGGTTTGTGAGGAATTGGAGCGGATAGCCCGGTCCTGCCGCTCCGCGGCAGGATGCGCCCGAATTCTTCATCCTAATAGCGCCATTTGAATCCAAAGGACACCATGGGCACGGGCAAATCGTAGACGGGTTTGTATTCGCTGGGTTCTTCCTCGCCGGTATAGCCGTTGACCCGGGCGATCCAGATTGCGTCGTACACCAGCGCCTGCAGGTTCTCCACGGCCAGGTATAGTTCGGTATTGACCTTCCCCAGGGGGTTAAAGCGATAGAACGAAAACTTCACGTCCACCGGCCAGGAAAAACCGATGCGCTTGTTATTATCGTCGCGCTCCGGGGTTCCGGTGGCAAAACCAAACCGGGCGGCAATGTGAAAGGCCGGGCTGGGTTTAAGGTTCAGCACAAGGTTGATGTTATGGTAGCGATGGAACGAAGGATAGTACCAATCGTTTCCGGTTCCGGGAAAGCTGTCTTCGTCCACGCCCGCCGGAACGGGATCTGGCACGGTGTCCGGATCACGGTACCGCGCCCAGGTGAAGGAATAGGATAGCCAGCCGTCCAGGAAACGGGATTCCAGCCGCTGCAGGAGAAAATCAAACCCGATAATTCTCCCTTCCCCGTTAAAGTAATAGTCAATCTCCTCGCGCCTGTCAGCCCAGGGGTTGTCCGGATCCGGCCCTTCATAGATTGTGGATGTCCTATAGGCGCGGTCAAAAACATATTTGTAATATGCCTCAATATTAAAACTGAGTTTCCACGCAAAATCTATTTTGAGCCCCGCAATGGATGTCCAGGAACGGTTGGGCTTTAATTCAAAATCATCAATGTCGGCGCTCATGTCGATGGAGCTGACAACCTCGTGCATGGACGAAAACAAACCTGTGCCCACAGTAACACTGAGCGAATCAATGGCGCCCCTGTTTTTCAGGACGCCAAAGTCGAGGTTGATCCGGGGGTTTGCGACCGGCATGGTCTGGATGGCAAAGCCGCCCCCCGCGAGGGCGTCCCCGCCGATAAAATAAAAATGATCCAGCCGCAGTCCCAGCTCGGCGCCGAAATTCCCGCGGGGATTCGCATATTCCAGCAGCGTATAGGCGGATGACGAGAAGCCCCGGTTTTCCACTTCCAGAGGCGGAGGGTCGGGATCGAAATCCTCAAGCCCGCTCTGCGGGGGCGGGGCGCCGCCAATCCAGGCAAGTTCCCGGTGAAAATGTTCTTTCTTGCTCCACCGGGCATACAATTCCTGCGCCCCCGCGGCGAGGATCAGGTCGTCCCGGGGGGTCCAGTCAAAATCGGCGCGTCCCTGATACGTGATGGTCCTGTTGGTCAGCGTGCCGTCGGTACGCATGGCGCTGATATAATCCCAACGAATCGGAGCGTCGGGCGGATTCTCCGGGTCCGGATCCGGATCCGGGTCCGGCATGGGCGGGGCGTAGCCGGGCTCCCGAATCGCCTCCATGGCTATGTCCGCAAGCATTTCTGTTTCGTACAGCCCCCCGCCGGCGCTGGCCCTGAACACCATGTCCCGACGGGGGCTCCAGTTCAAGGCGGCGATCCCGAAGGCCCGGTAGTTCATCCAGTCGAAGACCAGATCCACCGCCCGCCTGTCGCCGTCCTGTTCATATTCGTTTTGGTACTTCGCCCCCACGCCGTCGCTGCCGAAGAAGCCCGTGGCGCTCAGCTCAAGATCCGTGGAAAACCGGTAATTTCCGGTAATGGAGAAATCCCGGATGTAGGGCGCGGTGGTAACGCTGTTGATTATCTCAATTTCAGGAACGCCCCCAGCTATGAGCTTTGCCAGAGAGACGAAGGGATCCCAGTAGGTGACTTTTCCTACGGCGGCAATCCCCCCCCTTCCTCCCAGGGGAAGCGACAGTCCCAGGTTGGTCTCGCTGGTGGAAAAGCCAAGGTCAAACCGGGCGTCCGTGGAGGAGGGCTTGCGGGTAACTATTTCCAGGAGGCCGGAAATGGTGTGGCCGTAACGGGTAGAAAAAACGCCGTGGGAAAGCCGGGCGCTTTCCACCATCTGGGGGACAAATATCGAATAGGCGCCCCCCCAGTGGTAGGGCTGTTCTATGTAAAACCCGTCCATGGCCGCCACCAGGTCGCCGGGGTCCCCTCCCCTGATGGAAGGCTGGGCGTCGAACATACCGGAATAGCCAACCCCGGGCAGCAGTTTTATTGCGGTCATCACGTCTTCCACAAACCCGATTTCCGAGGCGCGGCTGAGGTTTTCCCCGGAAATAGCAATGCTGCGTCCACTTCTGGCTTCGCTTGCATCCGGGCTTGCCGCCTCAAGCACCAGTTCCCGGTTTTCCATTATGCCCCCCAAACGGAGGGCGCAGAAAAACTCCTCTCCCTCCGCGGGAATGAGCAGCCTGCCGGTTTCATAGCCGGGGTAGGCTATGCGGATCGCCGTCTGTCTGCCCTCCGGAACCGGCACCGTCGCCCTGCCTTCCTCGTCGCAGGGGTATTCTTTTCCATCCCAGGAACGGATCAAAGCGCCCTCCAGGGGAATGTCCAGGTCCGCGTCTTTGACGGTGACGGTCACCTCCCGGGCGAAAAGCGGCCCGCACAGGCTTAAAAGGAGGGCTATGACCGGGAGCCTGACGGGGGTTCGTGGCATGGTTTCTATCGTACCATAAAGGGGCGGAGGGAAAAAGGGCGGGCGGAGTCCGTTGGGCAGGGTATCGGCGTTTGCTTTCCAATCGCTGTGAAATTACCGGAATTTTGGAGAATTTTTTACCGCTAAGATGAAAAAGTAAACGCCGATGCCCTGTCCGTCGGGCAGAGGTATCGGCAGAAAAATAAGTTCCTGCAACCCAAGCCCCCAGGGGCCTAAATTTGACCCGCAATTCAGGTCCGGCGCTCCGTTGAGGGCGGATCTTTCCCTTGGAAAAACTTGCAGGCGGCGGGAAAGCGGGATTTGGCGCAGCTCGGGGCGGTGTAGTCCCGCTTAGCCGGGCGCAGGGGGCCGGGGAGCGGGAGAAACGGCGGAAAACCGGGGGGAGCGGTTCCGTTTTCGCCTTTGGGGTCTGTCCCTGTGCTCCGCACCCTCTTTAAATGCCGCGCCAGCGGCTTCAAGCGCCGCCTCCGCTCCCACATCCGCCGGCGGCTCCCCCTCCAGTATCGCCGACCAATACCGGTCCCCCCAGATGTGCCCCGTCCGTCCCGTCAGCGCGTTGTACCTCTGGGCGAAGGTCTGTTTCAGCCACTGCATGATGGCCGGAAGCTCCATCCCGTCTTCCGGCTTAATGTAGAACCTAAGCTGGTCCGCGCCAAACCGGAGGCCCCGGACCTCGAAAGCGAAACGGAGCGTGGTTTCCCGGAAAACCCCGGAAAAGAGGGCGGCGGCCCTAGGCAGGCTGAGGATCTGCTCCCGGTTGTTGATTTGGGAGCGGATCTCATACCACACCCCCTGCGCTAATATACGTTTCTGTCTCATACCCCCTCTACGGGGACGAAACGCTGTTTTGCTTTAGTCGAAGCGACAAAAATCAACAAAAAACTACGGAACCAAGGACA
>JAIROB010000237.1 GCA_031257695.1 Treponema sp.
CTAGCAGTTTGTTGCGCTTCGCGCATAAATCGTATAAAAATTCACGAAAGTGAATTTTTATACCGCTCAAACTGCATAAGGACGCCGGATAATCGGGATTTTTTTGCATAAATATGCAAAAAATCCACAAGCGCTACAGGCTCCTAGGGGCCGCCGGACCCCGGCGCAGCGCCCTTAGGCTTAAATAGCCGCTTCATTGCCACGGCGTTTCGTTTTTCGTTAAAAACCAGGCCCGCGTCCCAGTATTCCACCGCGGCGAACAGGGCGTTCCCCCCGTCGAATTCATCGCTCGCGCTGTTGCGGAAGGACGCGTACTTCCCCAGTTCATCGTAGTTCCGCTCGTCCGCGTGCCGGTACCGTTTGCGGTTAAAGGCGTTCCACTTTTCCAGATCCTTAAAGCCCTCTCCCTCGTCTTCAACGATCAGACGGGCCATATCCGGGGTAAATTTGTGCCAGATCCGCACCTTTTTTTTTATATCGTTCTTGTTGCCGTGTTTTATCGCGTTCTTGATAATTTCCGAAATCTGCTGTTCCAGGATATTGATTTCCCGCACCCCCTGCGGAGCGGATTTGGCCACCAGGGTGGCGTAGAAGCGGATTCTGGAATAATCGGAGGGAAATTCCTGGTACTCCAGGCCGGTTTTGTCGAAGAGGGGCGAAGCGCTGTCGACCTCAATTTGGATGTTATCCCGTCTTCTGCCCATACAAACCTTTTTGGGACGCTAACCCCCTACCTTTTTTATCGCCTCATCAAGGGTTTCCGTAATGGGAAAGAATCCCGCCAGCTTGGTCATCTCAATCACCTTTTTTACCGCCCCGTGAATATTGGTTATGGCCAGCTTATGGTCCAGCTTCTTGAGGGTGGAGGAAATATAAATGAGCGCTCCGATGCCGCTGGAATCGATATACTCAACTTCGTCCAGGTTGATAATGAACCGTTCTATTTTTTTCTCAAGCATCTTCATCAGAAGCTCTTTGAGTTTATACGAATTGTAAAGATCCAACTCCCCCTGAATATCTATGATGTAAATTTCCTGGTTCTTGCGTATCCGTAACTCCATGGATGGAATTGTAGCCACAGGACGGTGAATAGTCAAGGCCGCGCCGTCCCCCTATGGGCCCGAATGGGGTTGGCGGGGACGCATAGAGACAAAAACGGGGGACGGCGGAGTATGCCTGGCGCTCACTTGCCTGTAGAATCCGCCTCCGCAGCCCCGCTCTGCGGGTCTGCGGAGGCGGGGAATTCCAGAGACGTTCGGCCAGGCAGACTCCGCCGCACCCCGCCTTTGTCCCGAACGTCCCCGTGCCGTTTAGGGGCCCATAGGGGCTTGTGTCGCGGAGCGTTGGTGTTTAAAAGAGCGGAGCTGCGCCCACACAATGCGCCCAACACAAGTTCCGCGACGCAAGCCCCCCCCCCCCATGGACCCCAACGAGGATCGGGGATGCACACACACTTTGTAAGGGGGGTCTCTACTATGCCGCGCAAGCGGCTTCCACGGAATCGCTTGCCGCCCGCATTTGAGCACACAGTGCGAAGCAATGTGGTAAATACTTACCTTACACGGACAGTAATGTCCGTGCTTCGACCGAGCGGGCGGCAAGCGAGTTCCGCTGCCAGGACCCCCGGACATAGTCTTAGTGCGTCCCTGTTAACCCATTATGGGTCCATGGGGGGAGGGGGGCAGCCGATAGATTCGCAGGTCTCTCCTTCGGTTTTGGGATTTTGAATTTGGAATTGCCATGTTAGGCCGCATAAGCCTTGTGGTTGTTTCTAAAAAATAGTACAATTGATGCATAAAAGACTGCGGGAGCCCCGGATTCCCTTCCGAGTCAACTGAAACAGTAGAGGAATTGCGATAAATAAGTTTATCGTATCCTATTTACACGCCGGCAAGCCGGCAGCTTAGGAACTGTGCATAAATAAAATGCACAGCATTTTATTTTAATTGCTTATGCAATAAAGAAATAACATGACCGAATGGTCATGTTATTTCTGCACAGTTCCTTAGAGGAGTACCTATGAAAAGCAAGCCCTTCTCTGGTATTTTAGCGGGACTTCTGGTTTCCCTGGCGATTCTTTCCTGCGGGGGCTCCCCGCCGCCCGCTGAAACGCCGCCTCCCGAGCCGCCGGCTGCCCAGCCCGCTCCGCCGGCAGGGGACCCCGATTTGGGCCCCCCGGATCAGGCGGCGCTGGACAATCTCCACAAAGCCCTGTCCCGGGCGGACACTTCCCGGGGGTGGGCCCGGGATATTGAGGCCCCGGGCTATTTCCCTCCGGAATGGGATGCCGCGGAGGGGCAATACGCGGAGGCCGGGAACAACCCGGGAAACGCAACCCTGGGGGATGTGAAGAAAACCATAGCCCTCTACGAAGCGGCAGCGGAAACCTACGGCAGCCTGGCCCGCAAATGCCTTCCCCTCTTTTATGAGGATCTGTCCGGTGAAATACTCCGGGCCAGGGACGGGGCGATTGACGGGGGCATCAGGGATATTTCCCCCAGTCGGCTTGAAGCGGCGGATCAGCGGATCGACAGGGCCCTGGAACAGTACGAGGCCGGGAATGCAGCGGAGACGGATACCGCCGCCGCGGAAAATTACTACGCCGCCGCCTCTTCGGCCTTTGACGCCCTGGATCGGTATAACGCCCTGATCCTGGGGGCCCGCTCGTACCTGCTTGGGGAGGAGATTGAGGAGCGGGGTTTTGCGGACTACGACCCGGAGAATTACGAATCCGCCGGATCCTCCCTTGACGCCGCGGTGGCAGCGTATGACGGCGGGGATACGGAAACCGCGCTGGCCCAGGCGGAGGAAGCCTTTCTCCGGTATATCCTGGTTATGAATGAAGGCTGGCGCGGTTATACCGGGGGCCTCAAGCTCACCGCGGAGACCGAACGCCGTAATGCCCTGGGCGCCAAGGCCAATGTGGCGGTAAAAAAAGATTTTGACGACGCCGACGGGCTCTATACCAGGGGGACCGCCGCTTACAACGCCCAGGACTATGCGGCCGCCGCCGAGTATTATTCCCAGTCCATTCCCCTGTTTAGCAATGCCGCAAAAACCGCCGAACAGAAACGGGTAATAGCCGAAGAAGCTATCCAGACCGCGGAAACGCGGATAGGCCAGAGCGAGGAGACAGCGCGGGAGGCGGAAGCCGTTTTACAAGGAGGAGCGCAATGAAACGTGTCGTATTTTTAGGATCCCTATTCCTCTTTATATGCGGAATGTTCCCGGTTTTTTCCCAGGATGTTCCCGCCAGTTTGCGGAATAACCGATACTATATGGAAAGCCTGCGTCTGACCGATTTGGCCCAGGAAAGCTATGAATTTGGCGATTATGACGGCTCCGCCAGGTACGCCGAGGAAGCGCTCAGATACGCCCAGCTTTCGGACGAGTACGTGGCGCTGCAACTCAGGATAAAGGAAACGGACGATGCCATCGCCGCTGCAAAAAGCCGGATCGACTGGGCCGCCCAAACCGGCGCCGCCCGGACGAATCCCGATGAATACGGCGCCGCGGAACAGGCCTATGGGGAAGCGGTCGCGTATCGGGAAGAAGAAGCCTGGGACGATGCTATAGCGGCGGCAAGCCGGGCAGTGGACGCCCTGGCGTACCTGGGCGGCGCTCCGCCCCCCGCTACGGCAAAGCCGGTCCCTGCAAGCCCCGCGGCGGAAAGGCCGGCGCTGCCCGCCCGCTACACGGTCCGCCCCTGGGCCGTTTCCCGGGACTGTTTCTGGAATATCGCCGGGCGGTCCTGGGTCTACGGCGATCCCTACAAGTGGCGGCTGCTTTACAACGCCAACAAGTCGAAGCTCCCGGATCCGAACAACCCGGACCTCATTGAACCGGGCATAGTTTTGGACATTCCCAGCATTCAGGGCGAAGGCCGGGAAGGAACCTGGGACGCGGACAAAACCTACCCGCCCCTTAACTAAGGGCCTGCAGGTAGAGGCTGTATGCCGAGGCCATAAGGGCGTGCGTATAGGGAGGCCACCCCAGGCCCCGGAATACTTCCCGCTCCGGAACCAGCGTTACGTCCACGTATTCATCCTCGTCCAGATCCTGTGTGTCCAGGGGCTGTAAATTTTCCGCCAGAAAAAAATGGCAGCGGTTGGTCATAAACGCCGGGTTAGGGTTGAGTTCCCCTATCTTTCTGAGAGAGCCCGGGGCATAGGCGGTTTCCTCCCGCAGCTCCCGCGCTGCCGCTTCCAGGGCGTCCTCCCCCGGCTCGAAGACCCCGCCGGGGAATTCCAGGCTGAGATCCCGGGACCCGTGCCGCCACTGCCGGACCATGACGAATTCCCGCCCCCTTTCCGTTACGACGACCGGCACTACGATAACCCAATCCGCCGCTTCGATAAGGGTAAAACCATGGGTATCCCCCTTAGGGGAACGGGAAAGGGCCTCCCAAACCGACAAAATCCGTGAGCGGTAGACCTCCCGCCGCGTCTCTTCCCGCCAGATAAGGTGTTCGCTGCTCATGGGCACAGAATACCCCGTTTGAGACCGGAAGGAGAAGTATGGTCGCTGGGGGTCCGGGGGCATCGAACCCCCGGAGAGGGGGTAGCGTAAGACGTGCGAAGCACGGCTGGAGCGAGGGGGAGACTTCCCCCCTTAAAAAATATTTGTGTTTTTCAGAACAGTCTGGTATAATTATTTTCTATAAGATAAGGAGGCGCTTATGTCTGATGAAAATGATGTGCAAGAATCGCCCTTCGGACCGGCTCCCGGAGCTCCGCTTATCAATTATCCGGTTCCGCCCCGGGAAAACATGAAACTGATTTTGGAGCATAAAACTCCTTACTGGATCCCGGTGATGTTTTTGGAGAACACCTTTTGCTTCAACCCCAATGACGGCGAACGTCCGCCCCTGATGGAAAGCGGCAAGGACTGGTTCGGCGCCACCTGGGAATTTGTGGAGGCCGTGGGCGCCCAGATGGTGCCGCCCGAAACCCATATTTGCCCGGATCCCCGGGACTGGCGGGAGAAGCTCGTTTTCCCGGATTTGGACAAGATTGATTTTGGCAAGGACAAGGAGAAGTACCTCCCCATGTTCGACAATTCCCAAAAGATGAATATGTACGTGATGCAGAACGGGATGTTTGAACGGCTTTTGGACATTGCCGATTCCATGGAGGTTTTTGTCTGGCTCAAGGAGGAGCCCGAGGACGCCATTGCCTACGCCAATGCCATGGCGGATTACAAGATCAAGGTCATTGACAAGGTGATCGATAACTGGGTGCCCGTCGATTTCTTTGCCCTTTCCGATGACTGGGGAACCCAGCACGCCCCCTTTATGTCGCCGGAGATGTATGAACGGATATTCTTTCAGCCGACAAAACGCATTGCCGATCATATTCACGCCCGGAGTTGCTACGTCAACTGCCATTCCTGCGGCAGGATAAACCCGCTGGTTCCCTACATCGCCCAGTTTGCCGATTTGTGGGAAGGGCAGCCCATGAACGATCACAAGACCCTCAAGAAAACAGTGGGGGACCGGCTTGCCTTTACCATCCATCTGGATCCGGCGGTTGCCGAAAACCCGGCCGCCACCGAAGGGGAACTGGTCGGGGCGGTGCGGTACGCCGTGGACACCTATGGGGAGAACGGCGGCATGGTTCTGTTCTCGATGGGCGCCACTCCCACGGCAACGGAGATTATCGCCCACGAAACCTTCGATTATTCGCGGAAAAAGTTCGGTAAAATCTGAGAGCGGTAAAAAACCGCCGGTCTAACCGGCGGTTTTTGGCCTTTTATATCATTGGGGTTTTCTAAATGGCAAAAACCGGTCCATTGCAATTCTTTATATACATAAGGTCAAATGGTTTTTCGCCGAATGCATGACCGGTTTCCTAGCAGTTTGTTGCGCTTCGCGTATAAATCGTATAAAAATTCACGAAAGTGAATTTTTATACCGCTCAAACTGCATAAGGATGCCGGATAATCGGGATTTTTTGCATAAATATGCAAAAAATCCACAAGCGCTGCAGGCTCCTAGACATGGCCTTGCGCTTTGTCCCATAATAGGGGCATGGGACTGAATGAAACGCCCCTGGCCAACCGGGTCCACATCGGGTTTTTCGGACGGCGGAACGCGGGGAAATCGAGCCTCCTCAACGCCCTTACGGGGCAGGAAATCGCCATTGTTTCGGAGACCAGGGGGACCACCACCGATCCGGTCTACAAAGCTATGGAACTGCTCCCCCTGGGGCCGGTGGTGATCATCGACACCCCGGGGATAGACGATACGGGGGCCCTGGGGGAACAGCGGGTCCGCCGGGCTAAGCAGGTGTTGAACAAGACCGACGCGGCGGTTCTGGTGGTGGACGGGGAGACCGGCAAAGACGCGGCGGATGAGGAACTGATCCGCCTGTTCCGGGCCAAGGAGATTCCCTTTATCGCGGCTTACAACAAAAGCGACCTGACGCCGGAGGCCGGGAAGGCGGCGGCTTCGGCGGACGCGGGGGAAAACGCCATTGCGGTGAGCGCGAAAACCGGGGAGGGGATAGAAGCCCTGAAAGAACGGATCGCCCTGCTGGCCCGGAGCGAGGAGCCCAAACTGCGGATCGTGGCGGATCTGATCGGCGGCGGGGACTTTGTGGCGCTGGTAACGCCCATCGACAAGGCGGCGCCCAAGGGCCGGCTGATCCTCCCCCAGCAGCAGACCATCCGGGACATTCTGGAAGCCGACGCGGCGGCTATCGTGGTCAAGGAATTTGAGCTCCGGGAAACCCTGGAACATCTGGGGAAAAAACCGGCCCTGGTAATCACCGACAGCCAGGTCTTCGCCAAGGTTTCCGCGGACACGCCGCCGGATATTCCCCTGACCAGCTTTTCCATCCTCTTTGCCCGGTACAAGGGCTTCCTGGCCCAGGCGGTCCGGGGGGTGGCGGCGCTGGATCGCCTGGAAGACGGAGACCGGCTGCTGATCTCCGAAGGCTGCACCCACCACCGCCAGTGCGACGACATAGGCCGGGTCAAGCTCCCCCGGTGGATCAAACAGCACACCGCCAAACAGCTTGAGTTTGCCTTCACGTCCGGCGGGGAGTTCCCGGAGGATCTTTCCCCCTACCGGCTGGTGGTTCATTGCGGGGGCTGTATGCTCAACGAGCGGGAGATGAGGTATCGCCAGGGCTGCGCGGCGGATCAGGGCGTCCCCATGACCAACTACGGCATTTTGATCGCCCATATT
Source organism: Treponema sp. (assembly GCA_031257695.1). The sequence continues at coordinate 7,190 of JAIROB010000237.1, forward strand.
CAGGGAATCCTGAGACGGAGTATCGCCATGTTCCCCCATCTGGTCGCGGACATTGACGGGGGGTAAACGCCCCGGATAAGGAAAGGCTATGCGGATTGAGAAAGACAGCCTGGGGGAACTGGAACTGCCCGACAACTGCCTCCACGGTATCCAGAGCGAACGGGCCCGGCGCAGCTTTGCCCTGGGCTATAAAAAAACCGCGCTCCCCCTGATCTATGCCATGGCACAGGTCAAAAAAGCGGCGGCCCGGAGCTGGTTGAAGACCGGGGCCAAAGCCGCGGGGGGGCGGGAAGGGGTGTTTGAGGCCATTATTGCGGCCTGCGACCGGGTTCTGGCCGGAGAGGCCGACGGCGCCTTTGTTACCGACGCCCTGCAGGGCGGGGCCGGCACGTCGGCCCACATGAACGTCAACGAGGTGATAGCCAACCTGGCCCTGGGGCTCCTGGGGGAAAAGCCCGGCGCCTACCATGCCGTTCATCCCCTGGACGATGTAAACCGGGGTCAGTCCACCAACGACGTGTATCCCACGGCGCTGCGGATCGCCGCGGTCGGCCTGCTGCGGGAATTGAGCGATCACTGCGCCAAACTCCAGGAGGCTTTGCAGAAAAAGGAAAACGCCTTTGAGGACCTGCCCAAGTTGGGCCGCACCGAGTTGATGGACGCTGTGCCGGTGACGCTGGGGAACGAATTCGCCGCCTACGCCCAGGCCGTAGCCCGGGACCGCTGGAGGCTCTACAAGGCGGAGGAGCGGCTGCGGCAGGTGAACATCGGCGGCGCGGCGGTGGGCCTCCATGCAGCGGACCCGGCGGTCCGGCGGTACCGCTACGCCGTGATTGAAGAACTGCGGGAAATTACCGGCCTGGGCCTGGCCGCCGCGGAGTACCCCATGGACATCACCCAGAACAACGACGTTTTCGTAGAGGTCTCCGGCCTCCTCAAAGCCCTGGCGGTGAACCTCTCCAAAATCGCCGGGGACCTCCGGCTCATGAACTCAGGCCCCCGGGGCGGCCTCGGCGAAATTACCCTGGCCCCCCTGCAGGCGGGCAGCACCATCATGCCCGGCAAGGTAAACCCCGTGATTCCCGAAATGCTTATCCAGGTTTCTATTAAGGTTATGGCCAACGATTACGCCCTGAGCATGGCGGCCTCCCGGGGCGAGTTTGAACTCAACGCCTTTTCCCCCCTTATCGCCGATTGTCTTTTGGAAAGCCTCTCCCTCCTCTGCCGGGCCCTCCCCATATTCCGGGAAACCTGTGTCGAATCCCTCCGGGCAAACCGGGAACGCTG
>JAIROB010000254.1 GCA_031257695.1 Treponema sp.
GAAGACCCCGCGGGCCGCTCCGCCCTGATCCTGGGCCTCCTCACCGGCCTCAAACAGGTCTGCGATCATCCCCGGGTCTACGACAAGGAAAGCCCCGCGGTTTCCGCGCTTTCCGGCAAAGCCCAACTCCTCCTGGTCCTCCTGGAAGAGATTCTGGCCGGCCGGGAAAAGGCCCTGGTCTTCAGCCAGTACGTGGAAACCCTGGACTGCCTGCAGGAAATTATCCACAACGAGCTGGGGGAGGCGGCGCCGGTGTATTACGGCGGCCTTTCCCAGAAAAAACGGAACGAAGTGATCGACCGCTTCCAGGCCGATCCCGCCTGCAAGATCCTGCTGGTGAGCCTTCGCGCCGGGGGCCTGGGGCTGAACCTGACCGCGGCCAGCCGGGTGATCCATTACGATCTCTGGTACAACCCCGCGGTTGAAAATCAGGCCACCGACCGTGCCTTCAGGATAGGCCAAACGCGGAACGTCTTTGTCCACCGGCTTATCGTGAAAAACAGCTTTGAGGAAAAGATCGACGAGATGCTGCAAAGCAAGCGGGAACTCGCGGACATGACCGTCTCCTCCGGGGAATCCTGGCTGGCCCGCATGAGCCACGACGAACTGCGGACCCTATTCAACCGTTAGGGGCCTGCCCCCGCCGCCTGTTTTTTAGTGTGTTCAAAGCGGCAAAAAAGTGGTATATTAGTTACAGCAAAAACTAGGAGTCATTATCATGTACGAATATACCACCCAGGGAACCTGTTCCACTAAAATACGCTTTGACATCCGTAACAACAGAGTCTGCGACATAGCCTTTCAGGGGGGCTGCAACGGGAATCTCAAAGGCATATCCATCCTTGCGGAGGGGATGGACGTGAATGAGCTCATCGAAAAGCTCAAGGGCGTCCAATGCGGTTTTAAGCAGACATCCTGCCCGGATCAACTCGCCACGGCGGTCGAGCTGGCGGTGAAAAAAGCAAAAGCACAGTAATACTACTGCCCCAGACTCTCCCCCGCCTTGCGCCCCTCCGCCATGGCCCGTGCCGCGGCGTACGCGGCTTTTCGCTTATAGTCCCTGTTCCAGCGGTTAACCCCCACATAGTCGAATATCACCGCGCCGGTGTGGCGGCAAAACCGGTCCATCTGCTCAAGGCAGGAGAGCAAACCGTTGCCGCTTCCGCCGGGGGACGCGACCAGCAGGATCTGCTTGCCCGAAAGCGCGCCGCTTTGGCCGAATTCGCACCTCCGCAGCCGGTCAAAAAATGACTTCAGGGACTCCGCCATTTCAGCCCAGTACACCGGGGTGATAAAGCAAAGCTGATCCGCCCCTCTCGCCGCCTCCTGGGCTCCGTCGAAACCGTCCCCGCCAAAAGCGCAGCGATGCTGCTCCCGGCATGATCCCCAGCCGCCCCCGCACACATGGCAGCGTTCCAGCTTGTCCACAAACAGGGTCTCCACGGAAGCCCCCCCGTCCCTGGCGCCCGCAACAACCTGGTCCGTCACCGAAGCGCAGAGCCCTTCGTTTTTCTTGGGGTTGCCGGAAATGATAAGATAGTTCATACACACCTTCCTCTCAAAAGTTTTTAGAACGAGATTTCGACGATACCTCTTTTGCCGATTTTTGTCACCGCAACTAAAGCAAAACCGCGTCTCGTCCCCATATAAGGGGGTATGAGGCCATTACGCGTTTTAAAACAGGGGGTGTGGTATGAAATACGCTCCCAAATTAACAATCGGGAACCGCTGTTTCACCGCTCCCAGGCCCTGGCTCTTTTTGACCAGGTGTTCCAGGAGGCGAAGCTCCGGTTCGTGTTCAGGGCGCTCGATCTGCGGCTTAAGGGCGACTGGCTCACCTTTTACATAAAGCCGGAGGACGGGATGAAGCTTCCGGCTATTATGAAGTGGCTGAAGCAGACCTTCGCACAGCGGTACAACCGGCTGACCGGACGGATCGGACATATCTGGGGAGACCGGTATTGGTCGGGGATCCTGGAAGGGGATCCGCCTGAGGGGGCTTCGGGCGGCGGTGGCGGAGCGGCGCCGACTACCGGGGTCAGACCCCGGGGGTGGAAAAGCGGTGGCCGTGCCGCCCTTTCCGCTGTTTCTCCCGCTTCCCAGGTCCCCCCGCCCGGCTAAGCGGATCCGATCCCGCCTCCGCCGCGCCAAACACCGCCTCCATACCGCCTGCAAGCGCTTTTTATGGGGAAGATCCGCGCTGAGCCAAATGCAGCGGGGGGTATTTAGGTTTGAGGACCCGCGCCGCGCCGGCGGCAAGAAAAATGGTTCCCGCCAGTATTACTACCATAGCCGTCGTGCGGGGCGTGGTTTTAGGGACAAGGTTGACCGCTGCTGTAGCGAGGGGGAGACTTCCCACTGTCAACAAGTTAAGCCTTGGGAACCATGCCTGGGATAAAGGGCGGGGGCGTTACGGGGGTGAAAACCCCCGTAGAGGGGGTAGGGCGCAACGAAGTGCGCCCGAGGGGGAGGCTTCCCCCTCCTCATAAAAGTAAAGTTGCTGCCGGTTTTCTTGCTATTATCGCGATAAATGTATATACTGGTAAACATGGCAATAGAAAAGCTAAGCGCAAATGACCGCCCTGTACGGAAGCCCCGTTTCTCCCGCTATTTATTTTGGGATGTAAAAAAAAGAGGGTTCGATTTTGACCGTGACCGGTTGTTGATGATCGAGCGGGTATGCTCCCGGGGCCTGGAAAAGGATTGGCGGGAGATGATACGGTACTATGGCCGGGAAACCGTTAAGAAGGAAGTGGCGCGTATCGGGTGGCTTGACGGAAGAACACTCAGCTTTTTGAGTTGTGTATTTGATATGCCCAAGGAGCGCTTTAAATGTTACAAAAACAGGCAGTCCCGGAAAAATTATTGGAACTTGTAGAAAAGCTTCAAAATATTCCGGCTTTGGATGAATTTGTGCTGGTCGGAGGAACCTCCCTGGCATTGCAGATAGGACATCGTATGTCAGAGGATATTGATCTCTTTACCCAGGAAGATATTGATCAAGAGTTCATTATCGAAACATTAAGAAAGGAATTTGGAAGCTCTTTTTCAGTATCCGCTTTGTCCCGCAATACGATTAATTGCGTAATATCAAATATTAAAATTGATCTTTTGCGGCATGGCTATCCCTATGTTGACGCTATCATCAGAAAGGACAAGCTCCGGTTGCTTGGGTTGCCCGATATAGCCGCCATGAAACTCAACGCAATAGCCGGAAACGGGACAAGGGTGAAAGATTTCATTGATGTATACTTTTTGTTAGACCGCTTTTCCCTCAAGCAAATGTTTTCTTTCTATAAAAAGAAATACGCGGATCAGGATGTTTATCACGTAAAAAAAAGTTTGACCTACTTCGATGATATTCCGCCTGATTCCTGGAAAACCCTCCGTCTCCTACAGGAAAAAGGATTGGATTTTGAGGCCATGAAAAAAAAGCTGCTTGCGGCAGTTAAACAGTATGAGAATTTACAGTAGTATAACGACAAAGAAAGGATTCAGTATCTCCTCAACGATCAGGATCGGGCTTGCAGGGCCCGCGCAGCGCCGGCGGCAAGAAAAACGATTCCCGCCAGTATTACTACCATTGCGCCCACGGGAAGATCGAAGGTCCAGCCCAGAACCAGGCCGCCGATGGAAAAGAGCGCCGAAAAAACGCAGCTCAGGAGCATCATCCCCGCGAGGCTCCGGGAAAAGTACCCCGCGGTTCCCGCCGGCAGGGTGAGCATAGCGATTACCATTACTATTCCTACAAAGGTTTGCAGCAATACTATCGCTACCGCGGTAATGGCAAGGAGGCCCAGAAAAATAGCGTTTGTGGGGACCCCCCGGACCCGGGCAAATTCTTCGTCAAACGCGCAGGCCTTTAGCTGGGGGTAAAAGCGCCAGGCCAGGATGAGCGCCGCCAGGTCCAGGATCGCCAGAAGCAGGAGATCCCACTCTGCTATGAGCAGTATGTTTCCAAAAAGATAGCTTGAGGGGTCGGTGTAGCCCGGGGTTTTCGCCATGAACAGCACCCCTACGCTCATCCCTATGGCCCAGATGGCGTTGATCACCGTGTCCTCCCGCTGTTTGGCCTTGAGGGACACCGCGCCTATGATGAACGCGGCAATAAGCGCAAAGATCAGCGCCCCCGCTATGGGGGGAAGGTTCGGGACGATGCCTGCCGCGGAAAAGTAGAGCGCCATGCCGATTCCCCCCAGCACCGCGTGGGAAACGGCCCCCGCAAGGCTGGCGATACGGCGGACCGTGACCATGGCCCCCAGCACGCCGAAAAGTACCGAGGAGAGAAACC
>JAIROB010000003.1 GCA_031257695.1 Treponema sp.
AATGGAAACCAGACTGCTCATCACCAGGGCAAAAAGGGGATATTCGGCATTGAGAAAATGCAGAACCGGCAGCAGGATAAAGAGCAGTATCATCAGGATCAGGAGGAACCGGAGGAAAGACCCCATCTTCCCTTCCACAAACAGGACGGACCGGCCCGCCAGAAAACCCAAAAGAAACACCCCCGGAAAATAGACTTGTACGCCCCATCCCGCGCCGCTTACCAGGGGAAAAAGGCGCATTTCCAGCAATGAATTCAGCATAAAAAAAGTCGCGGCCAGTCCGGTCAGCCGGGCGATCATTTTCCAGTCCGTGGGCAGGTCTTCCCCCTGCTCCCCAGGGTTCACCACCCTTTGTCCGCCCATCACCAAAACACAGGCCGAGGCGGAGAAGCCCAGGCACAGGACTATCCATTTCAGGGCGTTGAACAGCAGGGTCATGGCCCCCAGGGGGGTAAGGCCGAAGTGTTCCAGCAGGGGCATCGTACCGCCGCGGATAATCACCGCCGCCATTATGACCAGCGCAAAGAGCGCTGAAGCATACGGCCCCGTCCGGTTGGAATACGAAGGCCGGGAAGCTGTTTGCAGCCGGGTTATATAGAACAGTCCGCAGCTTATCGGCTGTATCATGCCGGAACTGAGGGCCATAAGAATCCGGGCCGGTATTGAGCCAAGCCAAAAAGTGACGCCCAAAGAACGGACGACCAAATTCGGCAGGATAACCAAAAAGATAAAAACCACCGAAACCCCGGGGTTTTTCACCCCGGGGAACGTTTCCCCGGAGGACGAACAGGGGAGGGGCAAAAACAGGGGACAGAGCGCCGCTCCCAGGGCCATTCCCCCAAAGTTTAAAAGATATATCTGGACCCGGGCCCCCGCGGCGGCGGGAGGGAAGAAGTCAAAAAGCACAAAACTCCCGTAAATCACCAACATTCCGGCAAACAAGGCCAGCCATGAGCATACCTGAGCCGCGCGGCGGCTCCACGGGCTTATTTCCATACTATCCTTGCCCCGGATTCGGGCGTTCCTGCGGAATTACGGTCTACCGTAATAGCAATTCCGGTGTTCCGTAAGTTACAAGCGAAACCTTTTGCGCGTAAAATTGTTCTATACGTCCCCAAGGAGGGTGATTTGCCGTTTTTAGTGGCCGGCCATAGGGCCGTTGGTTTACTTTTCCGTAAAAAAACCAAATTTTCACCAACCGCGGCCCGCCCCGCCGAGGGGGACGCCTTTGCGCTCTCTCCCATAAGACTCGCCTCCCATGGTGCGTCATTTTTTACCTGCCTGCGGCCACGGGGCGATACTCCCCTATGGCCACCGAAGTATACCCCAAAACCGGGGGCTATTTCTATATATCTATCAGAGGTTTATCATGAATAAACAACTTTTTTTCAGGAAGTCCCGCGTTAGGGCGGCCTTTTTTATTGTCCTGGCCCTCGGCCTGGCGGCCTGCCCCAGTTCCACCGGCTCCGAACCCGTAAGCCCCGAACCCGACTCCGGAACCCCCATAACCCCCATACGGCCCGGGCCCGGAACCCCCGCGAACAACCTGACCATTACCGTGGGCTTTACCCAGGGCGCCATTACCATTACGGGCAGCGACGGGGCTAACGTTATCTCCAAGACCGGCAGCCCCAATAGCCTCACCTTCAGCGTTGACTCCACGGCGGGATACACCGTTGTGGCCTGGTATGTGGACGGCGACACGTCATCGGGCACAACAACCGATTCCCTTACCATAAACGCTTCGGCTTATGACGCGCAGAAACATTCCGTTACCTTTACCGGAACGAAGGACGGGGTGTTCTATTCTTCAGAACCCATACCTTTTACGGTGAAAAATTAAGGGAGCAGGACGATGAAAACCATGTATAGAACCATACCGTTGCTAATCCTGTCCGCGGCGCTGCTGGCCGCGTGCGCCGATGTGCTGGACCTGTCCCAGGAGACGGGGCCGGCGGGGACCGGCACGGTTACTATCGCCGTCTCAGGGGCTTCTGCCCCGGCTTCCGCCCCGGCGCGCACCGTGGCCCCCGCCGCGGCGCAGTTTACCCGGTATACGGCTTCCTTTGCCGGTACCGGCACCCATGCCGATACCAATCTCGCCGGGGGTAGCGGATCCGTATACCTTGCCCCGGGCAACTGGACCATTACCGTTACGGCCTACACCGGGAATTCCTTCGACGAAGCAGGCCGGGGCAGCGCGGCGGTAACCGTCGTGTCCGGCCAAACGGCGAGCGCGAACATTGTCATTTCCCCCCTTACCGATGCCGGGAAGCAGGGGAGCCTGCGCTACTCGGTAACCTTGCCGGCGGTGAACAGCGCGACCCTGAGCCTTACCAATATGACCACAAACGCGGCGGCTCCGGGTACGCCCATCACTTTGGGGAACACGACATTGACCGGCGTTCTGACCAATCTTGACGCGGGAGCGTATCTGGCGGCTATCCGGCTGGAACGCGGTGGGGTATACGCGGGCAGAACCGCGGTAGTCCACATCTACCACGGCCTTGAAACAGCGCTGGAGTATACTTTTACCTTTGAGGATATCTTAACGGTGACCGGGGTTACGGTAAGCCCCGCCACGGCAAGCGTATTCAAAGGCGGAACCCGGACCTTTGCCGCAAGGGTAACGGGAACCGGGAACCCGGCGCAGACCGTAGACTGGAGTGTCAGCGGGAATAACAGCGCGGAAACAACGATAAGCGATGCCGGGGAGCTTTCCGTGGCCGCCGGTGAAACGGCCTCGACCCTGACCGTTACGGCCGCCTCCACGGAGGACCCCGCCAAATCCGGCGCGGCGACCGTGACGACGCTGGAGGTTCCCGTCACCCCGGCCCTTGACATTAGTACTTCAGTTTTAGGCGATCAGTTCGGCGCCGGCGATTTATCCACCGGCGATGCAAGCAGCCCCATCCATAGATCTGGCGGCACGGTCAATCTGCAGAGCGGAGGAAACGTAACCAATAACGGTAGGGTATTTGGCGGCGCTACCGATTACGGCAATGTCAGCGCAAGTTCCGTTCACGTCACCGGCGGCGCTGCTTCTCAGCCGATATACGGCGGTTTTGTGCAGTCATCAGGCAATGTTACAGGAAACTCGATTACGTTTGACTCAGGAAATATGGATTATGGTTTATACGGCGGTCGTACTCCTAACGGAACAGTACAGGATAATAAGGTTCTGATTAACGGCGGAACTATTGGCGCAGAAGATATAGTCGGCGGACAGGCAAACACTTCCACTCAGATCACAGGGAACGAAGTGATTATCAGCGGAGGTTCTGTGAATGGTTTTTTTATTGCCGGCGGAGTTTCCAACTCCAACGCTAATGTCAGCGGGAACAAAGTTACAATATCGGGAGGAACCATAGACGCTAAATATTTTGCAGAACATCAAATAGGCGCTGTAATTGCCGGCGGCAGTGTCGGCGGCTTAGGCAGCGCTGTAAACAACACCGTAACCATAAGCGGCGCTCCGGTCTTTGGAACGGGCGTTACGTTTTACGGCGGCTATGACGGCAGCGGCTCTTCATCAGCAGATTTTTTCAGCGGGAACACCCTCCAAAAAAACAGCTCCGCCGCGATTTCCAGCGCGGCGAACTTTGAAAAGGTAAACTTCGGATACTCAGGAGACGCCGGCATCGGCTCCCTTGACCTGACTCCCACCGGAGCCTCAAGCTCGACGTTGGTCAAGCTGGATACGGGCGCTTATGACGTGGCCTTCGGGGGCGTCCTGACAGGCGCGGGAGGGATTGAAAAGCTGGGAGCGGGAACCCTGACTCTCTCCGGCGCGAACAACTACAGCGGCGACACCACGGTCAGCGGGGGAACGCTGGCGGGCAATACGAACAGCCTGCGAGGGAACATCACCAACAACGCCAATGTGGAGTTCAATCAAGCCGCCGCCGGAACCTATGCCGGGGCCATGAGCGGAACAGGCTCCCTGACCAAGACCGGAACGGGAACCCTGACCCTTGACGCCACGAACACCTATGGCGGGGCCACCAACATCAACGACGGAATCCTGCGGCTGATGAGCGCCAACGCGGCCAGCGCAACTTCCGGCTTCTCCACGCTGACGCCGGG
>JAIROB010000004.1 GCA_031257695.1 Treponema sp.
TAACTGAGGCAACATCATTGCTATCCGATCTTCCATAATATTTTTACCCCTATTTCCGTGGTAGAAATATTATTACGCATTTCCTCTAAATAGTCAAGTTATTTGTTGACGCTTCCTTATGGGCTTCAGCGCGGGGGCCGGTTTCTCAAGCCTTTCCACCGGAGCGGGGAACGCCTTCGCCCTGTACCGGGGCGGCGCGGGCCCCTTCTTCCGGTGGCGGCCCTCTGACCGCTGGACCTTCCGCGCTGAGATCCGGGCCGGGGTCTACCAGTACCGGTGGGGGGACTACAGCAACACCCGGCTCTTTGCGGGGGGCGGCCTCCGGGCGGAGTTCCACCTCCTGCCCTCCCTCTCCCTCTGCGCCGGAGGGGAGTATGCCCTCCACGCCTTTTCGGACAGCCCCCTCGGCGCCTTCGTCATAACGGCGGGCATACGGCTGAACCTGTCGGAGATCATGGGGGGAGCGGCGCGGGTCCGGGGCGAAATGACGGAGCAGCAGCGGATATTCCCGGTTTCCTACGCATGGTACCGGGACCATCCCGCGGCCACGGCGCTGATTGTCAATGAGGAGCCGAACACCGTTACCGGCGTGAGTCTTTCGCTTTTTATGGACCGCTACATGGGGCGGCCCGAACTGTTTGCCGTGATACCCCGCCTGGCGCCGGGGGAAAGCGCGGCGGTCCCGGTTACGGCCCTGTTCAACGAGGCCATGCTTTCCCTGACGGAGAACGTCAACGCCAACGGCCAGGCGCTGATCAGTTACCGGAGCCTGGGGGCCCGGAAAGAAACGGGCTTTCCGGTTCAGATGCCGGTGTATCACCGGAACGCCCTGAGCTGGGACGACGACCGGCGGGCCGCATCCTTTGTGTCGGCCCGGGACCCCGCTGCCCGGCTCTTTGCCCGGTATGTGGCTTCCATAGCCGACGGCCTGCCGGGAAACGGTCTGCCCCGGAATGTGCGCTACGCCGCGGCCCTTTTTGAGGCCCTTGCCGTTTACGGCATGAACTACGTGATTGACAGCGCCTCCTCCTTTGTGGAGCTTTCGGAAAACGCCTCGGCGGTGGACAGCCTGAACTATCCCTACCAGACCCTGTACTACCGGGGCGGGGATTGCGACGACCTGTCAATTCTGTATTGCGCCATGCTTGAGGCGCTGGGGGTGGACACGGCGTTTGTCACCATACCGGGGCATATCTACGCCGCGTTCGACCCCGGCATCGGGGAAAGCGCCGCGTTCTTTGCCGCCCGGCAGGAGGATGTGATAGCGCAGGACGGGCGCCTGTGGATACCCGTGGAAATTACCGTCCCCGGCGAGGGGTTTTTCACCGCATGGCGGCTGGGGACGCGGGAATGGAGCGGCAGCGCGCCCGGACGGGGAAGGACGGCGGCTCTACCCCATGCGGGAATCCTGGGCGATATACCCGCCGGTCACGGTGCCGGAGGCCGGAGATACCCTGCCCGATATGCCGGATGAAGGGGCGATTGCGCGGCGACTGACTGAGGCGTTACAGCGGCGTTTTTGAACCGCTGGCACGAAGGGGAGGAAGTTAAAAGTGAGGACTTATGAATAAAAAGATGACGCTGCCTGTCGAGGCTTTCCCAAAACTTCAGTTTTTGGAAAAGCTCAGGCATTACATTTGTCACCCTTTTTATAGAAAAAACTTTACTTACAAAAAAATCTGCCGCTATATTATAGGGCAGTAAACCGAAAGAAAAACGGATGGCGCCATGCTGCCGCTATGGACAACGCCCCTGTGGGGGTGTGACAAACGCCGGCGGGCATAAAAACGCAGAGGAGTTTTGAAGATGCAGAATATATTCGCGCTGTTGACGGCCGCCGTTTTTTCGGGCGGTCAGGTGGATGCGGAGGAGCTTGCCGCGTCAAATGATTACCTTAAGCAGGGTCTTTCCGTTTACGACGACGAAGCCATAGACAAAGCCGTTGCGGACCACAGCCAGGCGATACGGCGCAATCCCAATGATGCCGCGGCCTATCACAGCCGGGGAGTTGCCTATACCAGGAAGGGGGACTACAGCCGGGCCATAGCGGACTTTACCCAGGCGATACGGCTCAAGCCGGATTATGCCCTGGCCTACAACAACCGGGGCGTTGCCTACAACGAAAACTGGAACCACGATGAGGCCATAGCGGACCATACCCAGGCGATACGGCTCAGCCCCAACAATGCCGCGGCGTACTACAACCGGGGCAATGCCTACACGGACAAGGGGGAGCCGGACAAGGCAATTGCGGACTACAGCCAGGCGATTCTGCTCAACCCCAACGACGCCGCGGCGTACTACAACCGGGGCAATGCCTACGCGGAAAACCAGGAGTACCCCCGGGCCATAGCGGACTACGATCAGGTGATCCGGCTCAGTCCCGATTATGCCGTGGCCTACAACAACCGGGGCAATGCCTACGATGAAATCGGGGACCACGACCGGGCTATAGCGGATTACGACCAGGCGATCCGGCTCAGCCCCGATTATGCCGACGCGTACTTTAACCGGGGCCTTGTCTACGATAAAAAAGAGGATTACCGCGGCGCCAGGGCGGATTATGAAAAGACCCTGGAGATCGATGCCGACCACTTTTCTGCGCTGCACAACCTTGAAGTATTAGGGAAGGAAGGGCATTAAAAAGGGCGTTGCGCCGGCCCGGAAACCGGCGCAACACGGGTTTTACGAGCCGGATTACCAGGTAATTCCCTTAAACTCCGGGGCAAAGAGGGCGTCCCCGGGGTTTGTGTCGATAGTTCCCTGGCGGACCAGGGCCTGGGCGTAACCCTTCAACTGATCCGTGGCAAGCCGGGTGGTAAAGCCCAGTTTGGGGTTGCTGTTGATGATGGCCTGGCGGTCCACGGTCACGTACTTGGCGGCAATGTCCACGATATCGCTGGCCACGGGGTTGGCCAGGATAAGCTGGTCCGCCTCGGCTATGGCTTCGATAAAGACTTTGGCGTCCCCCAGGCGGGTGGCGATAAAGTCCTTGTTGGCATTGATGGTCCGGCAGGGCGGGTTTTCCCCGGCCAGGTTGGGATCGATGTTTCCGTCGCCGTCGGAACTGCCGTCAAAGAGGGTTTTGTACCGGGGCTGACCCTGGGCGTCTTTTGACAGGAGGGCCAGGGCCACAAAGGGCTCTTCCAGGATCGCCCCCTTGACCTGCCCCGCGTCCAGGGCGGCGATGGCCGCGCCGGGAGCCAGGGTTACCAGTTCAAAATCGGCGTTGTGCCGGTTTTGCAGGGCATCCCGGATGAGGATCACCGCGCAGCAGGTGGTAGAAAGCCCGGCGATTTGCTGGCCCCGGGGATCTTGTATAGTATAACTATAGTATTTATAGTATAGTAAACTTATGGGTATTGTCAAATCGATTCCTGCGCTTTCCGGCAATTTTACTTTTATAAGGCTGGATCTGCCCCTCTGCGGGGTTTTAGGGGCTGCAAGCCCCTAGGAGAGGGGGTAGGGCGCAACGAAGTGCGCCCGTGGGGGAGACTTCCCCCCTTCCCCCGCCTTATATAAAGTAAAACCGCTGAAATTAGCGGCGCACGGCTTGTCAAAAGCCGGAGGATTTGCTATAGTCGAGGCAAGTATTGTTTTAAGCGAGGTTCTTACTATGGCTGTGCCCAGATCGAAAACGTCAAAAGCCCGGACAAGCCGCCGGCAAACCATTAACATGAAGCTGAACGCTCCCGCCCTGGTGGAGTGCAACACCTGCGGCAACCGGGTTTTGCGCCACCGGGTGTGCCCTAAATGCGGGTTCTACCGGGGGAAACAGAGGATTAACCCAGAGTCAAAGGTGTGACACGGGCTTCCAGGTTCTGGAGGGCGCGTGTGAACAGGCATACAACGATCAACTTTTGGAGGAAAATAAAGCATGGATGAATTGTTCGAGAAAATGAAGAAACTAATAGCCGATAAACTGGAAATTGACGAGTCAAAGATCACCCTGGATGCGTCATTCCGTCAGGATCTGGGAGCGGATAGCCTGGACACCTACGAATTGGTTTATGCTATTGAAGAAGAGATGGGTATTTCCATCCCCGATGAAAAGGCCAACGAATTCGAAAAAGTTCAGGATGCCTACGACTTCATCAAATCCCAAAAATAAGGCGGCGCTGAGCCCCGAAAGAAAGAAAGAATTGGCGGCGTTTTCCAAGACCGCCGGTGTCAGGTTCAGACGCGTAGAGCTTCTGAACCTTTCTTTTGTGCACCGCTCGGCGACTAACGAATCGGGGCAGCGGCAAAACAACGAGCGGCTCGAATTCCTGGGGGACTCTATCCTGGGGGCGGTTGCGTCAACCCTGTTGTACAAGGATCTGGCCGACCGTCCCGAGGGGGACCTGGCAAAAATTAAATCCGTGGTGGTTTCCGAGGAGGTGCTTTCCGGCATAGCCCGGGAGCTGCAGATCGACAAGCTGCTGATTCTGGGCAGGGGGGAGGAGCTTTCCGGGGGCAGGGCTAAAAACACCATCCTGGCGGATGCCCTGGAAGCTTTGATCGGGGCTATCTACCTGGATTCGGGCTATAAGGCGGCCCACAACTTTGTAAGCGCCCACATCGGCGTGGAAATCGAGCGGGTTTTGGACAACCGCCACTATCGCGACTATAAATCCCTGCTCCAGGTGCTTTCCCAGCGGCTCTACCGTAAAAACCCCGTTTACCGCATTTTAAAACGCAGCGGCCCGGATCACGAGCGTTTTTTCTGGACCGAAGTTGCGGTCAACGACAGGACGTTCGGACCGGGGATGGGGAAAAACAAGAAAACCGCCGAACAGGAAGCCGCGCGGATCGCCTACCAGGCGCTGGAGGATCAGGCGGCAGTGGATGGAGAATAGGCGCCCGCCGCCAAAAGTTTCCGGCCTTTTATAGATCCAGCTTCAAGTCCCCAGGCTTGATCCACCCGTTTTTCCGCAGGGGCAGGGCAATAAGGGGGGTCAGAAGGGCCGGCAGGATGAAGCATATCAGGGCCAGGCCTATCCAGTCGAAGCCGGTAATTCCCGGTTTAGCGCCGGAGGAAACATCGTTGACCCAGCCCGTGTACACGCCGATTTGCCCGACCAGGCCGCAGGTGCCCATGCCGGACGCGACCGCGGGGCCGTTCATCTGGAGCTTAAAGATGCAGGTCGCGATGGGGCCGGTTATGGCCGAAGCGACGGTGGGGGGTATCCAGATCCGGGGGTTCCGGACGATGTTCCCCATCTGGAGCATGGAGGTGCCCAGGCCCTGGGCGAAAAGCCCGCCCCACCGGTTCTCTCCGAAGCTCATCACCGCGAAGCCCACCATCTGGGCGCAGCAACCAGCGACCGCGGCGCCCCCGGCCAGCCCGGTAAGGCTCAGCGCGGCGCAGATGGCCGCGCTGCTGATGGGCAGGGTGAGGATCATCCCCACGATGACCGAGACCAGAATGCCCATAGAGAAGGGCTGGAGTTCCGTGGCCCACATGATGGTCCTTCCCACCGCGGTGGCGGCCGCTCCGATAGCCGGGGCGCAGGCCATGGCCACGAGCACCCCCACGGCTATGGTTACCGCCGGGGTGACGATGATGTCGATCTTTGTTTCCTTGGAAACAAGTTTGCCGAATTCCGCCGCCACTATGGCCACCACATAGACAGCCAGGGGTCCGCCGGCTCCGCCCAGGGCATTGGCGGCCCCCCCCACGGCGATGAGGGAGAAAAGCACCAGCATGGGGCACTTGAGGGCGACCCCGATGGCCACCGCCATGGACGGGCCGGTGACCGCTTTGGCGTAGTTGCCTATGGTTACCAGGATGTTGACCCCGATCTGCTCGCCCAGGGTTCCGATGATGGTCCCGATAAGGAGGGACGCAAAAAGCCCCTGGGCCATGGCGCCCAGGGCGTCAATGCCGTATCGTTTCGCAGAAAATACAATGTCCTTTTTTGCCAAAAACCCTTTGGACACCGAACCGCCTCCGCTTTTTTCCGTGCTCATGACGCGCTCCTATGGTAAAAATAATGTAAAAATCATAGAGCATTGGGAAAAAGAATACTAGCCGTATAGGGGGGCGGATTCTAGCGACTCTGTGTTCTAGGCTCTGTGTTGAAAATCAGTGAAAATGTCCTATAGTGCGTTCAATAGAAATGTCCTATCTGATAAATTTAGTCAGGAGGACAGAAGTGGGGAAAAAAAACCAAGAGCAGCAAAAGCCTGCGTGG
>JAIROB010000034.1 GCA_031257695.1 Treponema sp.
CTGTACAATGTGCTGTACGTGGTCCTCATCATCTTCTTTGCCTATTTCTATACCCAGGTGAGCCTGAACCCCATAGAAATTGCCAAGAACATCCGGGAAAACGGCGGCTCCATACCGGGGATCAGGACCGAAAGGATAGAGGAATACCTTACCAAGATATTGAACCGTATCGTGCTTCCCGGGTCCCTGTACCTGGCGGTCATCGCGGCGCTGCCCACCCTGATACAGTACCTGTTCAGTTTTCCCTCCTCCATATCGTACCTGATGGGGGGGACTTCCCTGTTGATCCTGGTGGGGGTCGACCTGGACACCATGAGCCAGGTGGAGGCGCTTCTGAAAATGCACTACCACGACGGCCTGACCAAGAGGGGCCGCTTGCGGGGCCGGAATTTGTAACCGGAGCGCTCAGGCGGGGCGTTGCGGGGTGGAACCCCGCAGAGGGGGGTGGGGCGCAACGAAGTGCGCCCTAGGGGGGAGGCTTCCCCCCCCAAAGAGAGGAATTTGCGGCGCGGCCCTTGACGAATTGGGCAAAATTCGTTTTAATAGTAAGTTACCCCTTGGCGGGATCCGGGGGTTAAGGAGTATGGGATGAAAGTCCGAACCAGTGTTAAGCCGATTTGTGACAAATGCAAGGTGATTAAGCGGAACGGGATTGTCCGCATCATTTGTAAAAACCCCAAGCATAAGCAGAGGCAGGGCTAGTATGGCGCGTATAGCGGGGGTTGACCTCCCCAACAAGCATGTAAATATCGCATTGACCTATATTTTTGGGATTGGCCGGTCCAGCGGGGACCGGATCTGTGCGACGGCGAAGATCGATCCCCTGAGGCGGATCAACGATCTGTCCCCGGAGGAGCTGAACGATCTGCGGCAGCTCATTGAAAACGATTACAAGGTTGAAGGCCGCCTGCGTACCGAGATTGCGCTGAATATTAAGCGGCTTATGGATATAGGCTGTTACCGGGGTTTGCGGCACCGCAAGGGTCTGCCGCTCCGGGGCCAGCGGACGCGGACCAACGCCCGCACCCGCAAGGGCAAGAAAAAGACCGTGGCCGGGAAGAAGAAGTAGGGGAATCGGCCTTTGCCGGTTTTCCAAGACAATATTGGAGGGATGAGTGGCTGCCAATACGAAGAATACGAAGAAGCGGAAAGAGAAGAAGTCCGTCTATGAAGGGAACGTGTATATACAGGCTACGTTTAACAATACCATCGTGACCATCACGGATCTTATGGGGAACGCCATATCCTGGGCCAGTTCCGGCGGTTTGGGTTTCCGGGGGGCGAAAAAGTCGACCCCCTTTGCAGCGCAGACCGTCACGGAAACCGCAGCCTCCAAGGCCGTGCAGGTGGGATTGAGGGAAGCGCACGTCTATGTGAAGGGCCCCGGGGTTGGGCGGGAGTCGGCGATTCGCCAGCTCGGCGCCCTGGGCATCAGGGTGAGGTCCATCAACGACGTTACGCCCATTCCGCATAACGGCTGCCGGCCCCCCAAGACCCGGCGCATCTAGGAGGATACAGAACCATGGCAAGATATATCGGGCCGGTATGCCGGCTCTGCCGGGCGGAGCAGAAAAAGTTGATGCTCAAGGGGGATCGCTGTAAGAGCGACCGTTGTTCGATCAACAGGAAACGCCCCGCTCCGGGGAAAGATCCCAAGGCGAGGCCGGGGAAACGTTCCGATTACGGCGTTCAGCTGAGGGAAAAACAAAAACTCAAGAGAATTTACGGTATGCAGGAAAAGCAGTTCAGCCTTTTCTTTGACCGCGCCCTGCGTATGCCCGGCATTACCGGCGAAAACCTCTTCGTGCTGCTGGAACGCCGGCTGGACAATGTGGTTTACCGTATGCGTTTTGCGGTGAGCCGGAGCCAGGCCCGTCAGATCGTGCTGCACGGCCATGTGTGGGTGAACGGCCGGCGGGTAAATATACCCTCCTACCTTGTAAAGCCCGATGATGTGATCGAAATTAAAGAAAAGAGCAGAAATTTGGTGGTTGTGAAAGAAGCCCTGAAAGAATTCGGCAAGGCCGGGGTTATGCCCTGGCTGCAGCTTGACCCGGACGCATTGAGGGGCGTTTTTCTTGCTTCACCGCGGCGCAGCGATATTACCGATTTGGCGGACATCAAAGAACAGATGATCGTTGAATTGTATTCAAAATAAGGAGTTCCCATGGCCCGTAAGAACCTGCTTAAAGGATTCAAGCGCCCTAAAGGTATTACCTTTGAACATGGCGAGCTTAAACCTAACTATGGCAAATTTGTCGCCGCGCCCTTTGAACCGGGATTTGGCACGACTCTGGGCAATACCCTGCGGAGGGTGCTTCTTTCCTCAATACGGGGTTACGCGATCACCGCGGTTAAGATTACCTCCTACGACGATGAAGGGGTTGCCCACAGCATTTCCAGCGAATTTGAAACCATCCCCAACATTGTGGAGGATACCCTGGAGGTTATCAACAACCTCAAACAGATCCGGCTCAAACTGCCCCAGGACACGGAACAGGACGTGCTGCTCTACGAATGGTCCGGAAAAGGGGAGATTAGGAGCGACAATTTTGAACGCACCGGTCAGGTGGAGGTGCTGAGCCTTGGGCAGCATATTATGACCCTTATGGAGGATGCCCGCCTGGAGTTTGAGGTGCAGATTGACCTGGGCCGGGGGTATATCCCCTCGGAGGTGAACGAGCGCTATGTGGAGGTGATTGGCACCATACCCATGGACGCTATTTTTTCGCCGGTTAAAAAGGTCAAGTTTGCGGTGGAGCCCACCCGGGTGGGGCAGCGCAGCGATTATGACAAGCTGGTCCTTGAAGTCTGGACCGACGGCACCATTAAGCCCGATGACGCGCTGGCGGAAGCGGCAAAGATAGCCAAGGATCATTTATCGGTGTTCATCAACTTTGATGAAAACAGCCTGGGGCTGGACGAGGATCTGGACGAGGACGATGAACGGATCCGGCAGATCCTCAATACCCCGGTGGAGGAACTGGAGCTTTCGGTCCGGTCCTCCAACTGTCTTAAAAACGCGAACATTAAAACCATCGGTGAATTGACCAGGAGAACCGAAGACGATATAGCCAAGACCCGAAACTTCGGGAAGAAGTCCCTTCAGGAGATCAAGGAAAAGCTCAAGGAGTGGAATCTCAATTTCGGCATAACCGATTTCAATGTGTTAAGGAACGCGGTTAAGATTGCCCCCCATAAGGAAGACGAAGATGAATCATAGGAGCGGCTTTAATCCCCTGGAGCGGATGGCGGCCAGTCGAAAGGCGCTGCACCGCAGCATGGTGACATCCCTGTTCCGCCACGAGCGGATCAAGACCACCAAGGCCAAGGCCAAGGCGGTGCGCCGGAGCGCGGAGAAACTCATTACCCGCGCCAAGGTGGATTCCGTGCACAACCGGCGCCTGGTTTCCGCCCGCCTGTACGACGAGGGCATTGTGGCAAAGCTCTTTACCGACATTGCCCTGCGGATGAGGGAAAGGCCCGGCGGCTATACCCGGATTATCAAGCTGGGCGAGCGTCCGGGGGACGCCGCGGAAATGGTGGTTCTGGAGCTGGTGGATTACAAGCTGGACATTGGAAACGCGGGGGACAAAAAAGCCAGGATAGCCGAGAAGAAGAAATCCGATGGCGGCGCCAAGCAAACGCGGGGGGGCAAAAAAGCGGCTAAGAGTTCCGTCAAAGCCGCCGCTGCCAAGGGCAAAACAACAACAACACGAACGACCGCTCCGGCGGCTGATTAGGGGAGTGACGCATGTCTAAAGCGCATAGGGGTAAGGGCATTCGGGAGCTTGCCGCTCGGGGCCGGGGGACTTGTCCGGTTTGCTTCAGGGAAAACACAAAGATCCTTTACGAGCAGGAAGTCGGGGAAGGGGACGCAAAGAGGAAGATTAAGATCTGCAAAGCCTGCAAAGCGGCCCTCAGACACGGCAAAAAAACGGCTCCCTCCGCTTAACAGAGATAGCCGCGAAAGTTCTTTGTTATCCGCTTCCCCAGTTACCCGGCAATTCCGAATTCAAAAAATGGTTAAATACCAGACGGCTCTTGAAGGGCTTAATAGACATAAGCGGAGGCTCCCCTATGGGCCCGATTGGGTTAGCGGGGAATTCCAGAGACGTTCGGCCAGGCATACTCCGCCGCCCCCCGCCTTTGTCTGGGGCGTCCCCGTGCCTCGTAGGGGCCCTAGGGGCCTGTGGCGCGGGGCTTTTGCCGGATGATAAAAAACAAAGGCCCCGCAACCTAAGGTCCCCCATGGACCCCTACCCGGCCTAAACTTGACCCACATTCAGGCCCGGCGCTTCGTTGAGGGCGGATATTTCCCTTGGAAAAACTTGTAAGCAGCGGGAAAGCGGGATTTGACGCGGCTCAGGGCGATATAGCCCCGCTTAACTGGGCGCAGGAAGCCGGGGAGCGGGGGAAATAGCGGAAAACCGGGGGGCGTGGCCCCGTTTCCGCCTACGAGGTCTGTCCCTGTGCTCCGCCCCCGCCCCAAGCGCCGCCTCCGCTCCCACCTCCG
>JAIROB010000040.1 GCA_031257695.1 Treponema sp.
CTGGAATTCCCCGCTGGAGCAGACCCGCGTAGCGGGGCTGCGGAAGCGGACTCTACAGGCAAGTGAGCGCCAGGCATACTCCGCCGCCCCCCGTTTTAGTCTACATACGTTCCCGCTAACCTATTTTGAGTCCATGGGGGGAAAAGCGAATTTGAGGGAGAGCCCCGCGTCAAGGGCCGCAAAACCCGCGCCGGCCTTGTTTTTGTTGAGATGAGGGGATCCGTCTTCGGAGGTATCCCCCCGGGTTCCGGCGATATGCCGCCAGGAACCATGAGCGACAATGGAAAAAAAACGGTTGGGGGAAAAGGAAATATCCAGGCCCGGTTCCAGGCAGAAGCCGCCCCGCATATAGTCGTTGTACCGGATAGCCCTCTGTATATGATTATCCTCAGCGCCGGCATAGACCAGGGGGCTGATAAAAAAACGGAAATCCAGACTCAGGGTCCGGGAAAGGGGCCAGAAAAGCCCGATTCCCGGGGAAAGGATCAGCCAGGCCTGTTCATAGGTTATGACGGTTCCGCTGTAGTCATGCCTCTCCCAATTCGTTTGCATATATTCCCCGTAACCGTCTTTTCCGGCCCAGGAGAATTGCATATATGAAAGGGCAACCAGGGCTTTAATCGCCACCGCAGATTTTACGGGAATGGTAATCCCCGCGGAAAAGTCAAACAGCAGCGTCCCCCCCTCAAGCCATGCGTCATGGGTGGAAAAACACTTTAAATCAGGATTATCCAGACTGTAATCGGGATTACCGGGATTCCGCCACTCAAGGTAATAATCATACCAGTCCCTATCCTCCATGTCGCCGCTTGGCAGGGGGATGCCGAATTTAACCGACAGATCCGCCGCCGCTCCAAGGCCGGCGAGGGGATCGGAGCGGGAAAATGACAGGGCTGCGCCCGCGTAGGCTATGGGTTTCAAGTCCCAGAGGAGCTGGCTCATCTTATCGTCCCTATCCGCGTATTTGTAGACAATTTCCTCAGCCCGGCCTATGAGCGCCCCGGCGTTGGCGGCCAGGGAAATCCGGTAGGGCGTTCCGGCGATGGAAAGGTCAAACCGATCCCGGCCATAGCTTGCCGCCGGGAACAGGGCGCCCAGGCACATACTGACGAAAAGCGTAAAAGGGTATACAATTTTCATTAATATGAGAGTAGGGGTATCTCCATGCCTGGGTCAAGGGCCGGTTTGTCGGCAATTCCGAATACAAAATCCCAAAACCGAAAAGACCTGCGGATTCCCCTATGGACCGGAGCCGGGTTTGCGGGGATGCGCCGGGACTTTGTCCGGGGGCCCTGGCAGCGGAACTCGCTTGCCGCCCGCTCGTTCGCTGTGCTCAAATGCGGGCGGCAAGCGATTCCGCTCCCCCCCCTATTACCTAGTGTGTGCGCGTCCCCGTGCTGTTTGGGGGTCCATAGGGGGATCCGCAGGTCTTTTCGACCGGCGCCCCACATCGGAATTGCCGCCAAAAAACGCGGGAGAGCATGGTAAAAATGGTCAAATACCCTCCGCTTATGTCTGTTAAGCCCTTCAATAGCCCTCTGGTATTTGACCATTTTTTGAATTCGGAATTGCTGCTGGTTTGTATCGTCCTCATCTTTCTTGGTTCCTGCAGGCGTTCCCCGGAAACGCTGCCCCTTGTTCCGCCGCCAAGCCCCCCCCTGTCCCGTTCCGTAATCGGATACGGGGTGATCAGCAGTTCCTACACCCAGGCGCTGAGCGAGCCTTCGCCGGAATCGGTTTCCCTGGGGTACCTGCGCCGGGGAGCGGTGGTGGAGATACTGGAACGGAGGATCGTCAACGTCCGGCAAGCCCCCGAACCCTGGATCAGGGTAAACCAGGTTTACCGGGGCTGGATTAAGGAAGAGGGAGTGCAGATATACCTCAATAAAGCCCAGGCGATGACCGCGTCGGAGATCCTCAACCCCCAACAAACCCGGGACGCCCCGCCGGAGCCGCCGCCATGAGAAGCGCGAGTTCGGTGAACGTCTACCTGATCTGGATCATCCCCCCCCTGGCAGGGGCGGTGATTGGCTACATAACCAACGCGGTGGCCATCAAAATGCTGTTCCGCCCCCTCAAGCCTATCCGTTTCCTGGGGATCCGCCTGCCCTTTACCCCGGGGATTTTGCCCCGGCAGCGGCATAAACTGGCGGAAAACATCGGCTCCATTGTGGAACGGCAGTTGCTGACCCCGGAAATACTGATCGCCCGGCTGCGGCAGGAGGATGTGCGGGAAGCCCTGAAAACCCTTATCGCGGGGTACACGGAACAGGCGCTTAACCGGGCCTCCGGGGATTCGTCGTTTTTTACGAGCCTGGCGGAGCGTGAATACCCCCGGCTGTCTGAGGCGGTAATCGCTTTCCTCAACAAGCCGGAAATTCACCGGCGGCTGGAAATTCACGGCCGGGTTTTCCTGAACAGCGCAATTCTCAGGCTCAATGTGTTTCAGCGCTTTTTTTTGAGCGCCGGACAGTTTGAAAACACCCTGCACGACCGGATGCCGGAGATCATCGACGACCTCATAGCCCAGACGAGGGATATCCTCGGGGAGCGGCAGACCCGGGACCAGGCGCTGCGGTTCATAATGCATACCCTCTTTGCCGTGGACAGCCAGAAGAAGGATCGTTTCGACGCCTATGCGCGGGACAAGCTGCTCGGCCTTGCGGAGGAGCAGATCGCCTCCCTCCTGCGGACCCTGAACATCAAAAACCTGGTTTCCGACCGGATCGATTCCCTGGACATGGCGCAGGTGGAACACATAGTCCTGGACGTGATGGCCAACCAGCTCTGGTGGATCAACGTTTTCGGCGCCATCCTGGGCGCCCTTATCGGCCTGTTTCAATCCGTTTTTTCCTGGTTCATCGGATAACCTGAGTTTGACAATATGGGGGGAAGTCTCCCCCCTCGCTCCAGCCCCGCAAGCGGGTCTTCCGCTACCCCCCTCAACGGGGGACACCCCCGTAACGCCCCCGGCCTCGGCTAAAAAAATGAAAAAAAGTATAAAAAAAAGCGATTCCACTAAAGCAAAATGCATTCCCCATCCTGTAATAGGGGTAAATGGGGAGGTCTTATGTTAAGAAGAATTCTTGTTTCTCTTTTGTGTGTTTCCGTGTTCCTGCCGCACCTTGATTCCTGCGGAAGCCCGGTCAATTCCGCCGTTCGGGACGAATGGAAGGATCAGGAAGAACCCGGCGGCCAGGACGCCTCCGGGGAAACACCCGATCCAGGCCAGTCCACCCGGGAGGACCCGGACAATAAGGGCGGCGCGGAGGCCGAAGACGGGCAGGGCCGCGGCGACGGGTCAAACGCCGGCGATACTTCGGGCAACGGCGGCAGCCCCGGTTCCGGGAACGATCCCGGCTCCGGAGACGGGCAGGGCGGCGCAGGGGAGCCAGGCTCGGAGGATCCGCCGGGCAGCGGCGATAACCCAGGCTCCGGGGACGATCCTGGCGCCGTGGAAGGGCAGGGCGGCGCGGGGGAGCCGGGCGCGGAGGATTCGCCGGGCGGCGGCGGCAACCCGGGCTCCGGGGATGATCCCGGCGCCGTGGAAGGGCAGGGCGGCGCGGGGGAGCCGGGCGCGGAGGATCCGCCGGGCGGCGGCGGCAACCCGGGCTCCGGGGATGATCCCGGCGCCGTGGAAGGGCAGGGCGGCGCGGAGGAGCCGGGCGCGGAGGATCCGCCGGGCGGCGGCGTCACCCCAGGCTCCGGGGATGATCCCGGCGCCGTGGAAGGGCAGGGCGGCGCAGGGGAGCCAGGCTCGGAGGATCCGCCGGACGGCGGCGGCGGCAACCAGGGCTCCGGGGATGATCCCGGCGCCGTGGAAGGGCAGAGCGACGCAGGGGAGCCAGGCTCAGGGGATCCGCCGGGCGGCGGCGGCGAAGTAACATTGATCGGCGCCGCGGCTGTGCAGGAGTACCTTGACGGGCAGCAGGGAAACGGCCCGACAAACCCCTATCGTATCAAGGCGGGGGGCATTAATCTGGCGGGCAATACCGCCGAAAACGGCCTGAGGGGCCTCTACGCCGCTTTAAGCCGTTTTGTGGTCCTGGATCTCAGCGGTTCCTACGGGGAAACATACGTCAACGCCTCTCTCGAAAATAACCCCAATAAGGCGAACATAACGGGAATCATTTTGCCGCCCGGACTGACTACCATTGAAAAGAATGCCTTTGCCCAATGCGCCGAGCTGGTTTCCGCGGATCTGAGCGGGGTAACCGTCATTCAACATGGCGCGTTCAGCCGCTGCGTTAAACTTGAAACCCTGGTTATGGATGAGGTGAGGAAAATAGACTATACCGGCACATCCGCTGACGGGGCTTTTCACAACTGCGACTCCCTTACTTCGGCGTCCCTGCCCAGGGTAGTGGAAATCGGGAAAAGGGCGTTTAATTCCTGCGACGCGCTTGCCACGGTGTACGCGCCCCGGGTTGAGATCATCGGCGACAACGCTTTTGCGAACTGCAAGAATCTTGCGAGCCTCTACCTGGGAGAGACCCCTCCGGAATTGGGGGAGGATGTGTTTGCCAAGGACAAACCAGGAATTATTTACGTGCCCTCATCAAGCGTCGACACCTACAAAAATACGGATAGCAAAGGCTGGACCGAAGAGCTCAAACTCAAGGTACAGGCTGCGCCGTAAAAAGATTTTAGAAAACCCTATGGGCTTGCTATATTTTTTTTGCGCGATACGGTACAATAAAAAAAACAGCAGCTCATAGGGGGGGATTAAAACATGGCGAAGAACGAAACGGAAAAAACCAGGGGAAACCCACTGGCCTCGCAGGAAGAAAAGGAAAAGGCTTTGGAGGCGGCCCGCCTCCAGATTGAAAAGCAATTTGGCTCCGGGTCGCTGATGAAGCTGGGAGCCCATAGCAACGCCGCGGGCATAGAGGTGATCCCCTCGGGATCGCTGCTCCTGGACGAAGCCCTGGGCATAGGCGGTTTTCCCCGGGGGCGGATCATCGAAATCTACGGCGCCGAATCTTCGGGGAAAACCACCCTGGCGCTCCATGTGGTGGCGGAAGCCCAGAAATTGGGCGGCGTTGCGGCTTTTGTGGACGCGGAACACGCCCTGGACCCGATCTACGCGAAAAACCTAGGGGTCAACACCGACGAACTCTGGATTTCCCAGCCCGACACCGGGGAACAGGCCCTGGAAATCACCGAAAGCCTGGTCCGGTCCGGCGCGGTGGATGTCATCGTGGTGGATTCCGTGGCCGCCCTGACCCCCCAGGCGGAGATTGAAGGCGACATGGGGGACGCCCACATGGGCCTTCAGGCCCGGCTTATGAGCCAGGCGCTGCGGAAACTCACCGCCACCATAGGCAAGTCCCGGACCGTCCTGATATTCATCAACCAGATCCGCATGAAAATCGGCGTCATGTTCGGCAATCCCGAAACAACCACCGGCGGCAATGCCCTGAAATTCTATGCCTCGGTGCGGCTGGAGGTGCGTAAGTACGAGACCATCGAAGGGAGCGGCGACGGCGACGCCGTGGGCACCCGGGTACGGGTCAAGGTGGCGAAGAATAAAGTGGCGCCCCCCTTTAGAAAGGCGGAACTGGAGATAATTTTCGGCAAGGGCATCTCCGCCACAGCCAGCCTCCTGGACGCCGCGGTTAAATACAACATCATCGATAAAAAAGGCGCGTGGTTTTCCTACGGGGAAGATAAAATCGGCCAGGGCCGTGAAAACGTCAAACTCTACCTGGAAGAACACCGCGATTTTGCCGAAGAAGTGGAACGGAAGCTCCGTAAAATTATGTTCCCCGGTCGGGATCCGGCGTCCAAAGGCCAGGACAAGCCAGGCCCCGCCGCGGACGCGCCACAACCGGCTGCCGCAGCCGCAGAAACCGCCGCGGACACGCCACAACCGGCCGCCGCGACCGTAGAAACCGCTGCGAACACGCCACAACCAGCCGCCGCGGCTACAGAAACCGCCGCGGATACGCCACAACCAGCCCCCGCGGGCTCCGATCGGGCCGCGGCGCCTCCAGGCTCCGGCCTCGCCGCCGCGGCCGCGGCGGCGAGGGTTTCCCCGCCCCAGGAGCCGCCCCCCGCGCCCAGGGGCCGGGGCAGGCCGCCTTTGAACAGGCAGGCCGCGCAGACCATCTCCATAGGCCAAAAACCGGCCAAGGGAGAGGAGGGGCTTTTTTAACTCCGGCAGCCGGCCGGATACTGAATCAGAGGCGCCGGCTTCTAAACGGGGTATTTACTACCCGCTGTGCCCGGAGTATAATCCCAGGGATGGATACCACAACCAGCCTTGGTTATAATTTCCGGTTAAAGGAATTCGAAGGACCCCTGGACCTGCTTCTTTTTTTGATCAAAAAGAACGAGGTCAACCTCTATGACATTCCCATAGCCCAGATTACCGAGCAATACCTGGAGTATCTCCGGTTTGTCACCCGGCTGGATCTGGAGGATCTCACCGAATTTCACACCATGGCGGCAAGCCTTTTGTACATAAAATCCCGGATGCTTCTTCCCGTGGAATTGAACCTCGACGAGGATGTCGAGGATCCCCGGCAGGAACTGGTGGATAAACTTATCGAGTATCAACGGTTCAGAAAGCTCTCTGATTTAATGGAAGAAAGGGGAAAAGAAGCCGAATGGGTGCTGGAGCGGAAAAAAATCCAACGGGCGCTGCCCTTTGCGGAGGAGGAACTCTGGGAAAAGGCGGATATATGGGCGCTGGTCAAAACCTTTTCGGCCATCATGTCCCAGGCTCCGGGGGAACGGCTCATCGATCTGTACGAGGAAGTGTCGATCAACGAAAAACTAACCCTGCTCAACGAATTTTTGGAAACAAAGGGGGAGTGCAATTTCACCGATCTGGTGGTGAGAAACAGCTCCATCATGGACATTGTATGCGCTTTCCTGGCCTTGCTGGAGGCGGTAAAACTCAGGATGGTCATGGTCTTCCAGAACCGTATGTTCGGGGATATTTTAATACGCTCAGGTCCGGGTTTTGCCCAGGAAGCCGTTTCAGCCGGGGGAGTTTCGTCGTGACGGAAGTTGATCTGGAAAAAGAAACCGCTTTGCTAGAAGCCATCCTCTATCTGGAGGCGGATCCCCTGGACGAAGCGGCGCTGATTCGCATATCCGGGCTGGCAAAGAACGTGGTCCGGGAAGCCCTGGGCAACCTGGAGGAGCGGTACCGCCGCGGGGATTCCGGGGTAGAGCTGTCCCGGATTGGCGGGGGGCTTATGATTTCCCCCAAACGGGAGTATTGGGAGAACCTGAAGGATCGGTACGGCAAAAAGAACGAGACCAGGCTTTCCCGGGCCGCTCTGGAAACCCTTGCCATCGTGGCCTATTCCCAGCCCGTGACCAGGGCGGAGATCGAGCAGATCCGGGGGGTTTCAGCGGACACCATGATTCGGCTGCTCATGGAAAAGGGGCTTGTCCGGGAAGCGGGGAAAAAGGACGCCCCCGGAAAGCCTGTCCAGTACGGCACCACCAGGGAATTCCTCAAATTTTTTCAACTGGAAAGCATTGCGGATCTTCCTAAATTAAGCGAAAGCGAGAATGACCGGTTTGAACTCAATGGATGACACCAAAACGCCCCTCCCCGAAGATCCGGGATCGGAGCAGGCCCCCCTTCGTTTGCAGGTCTTCCTTGCCCACTCCGGCATTGCCTCCCGCCGCGCCTGCGAGGGGCTTATCAAAGCCGGCCGGATCAGCGTGAACGGCCGGACGGTAACGGAGATGGGGCTCAAGGTTTTGCCCGCCGACGATATACGCCTGGACGGGGTGGCCGTACAAATTGAAATCCAATTCCGCTATCTGGCGCTGCACAAGCCGCCCCTATATATAAGCAGCTCCTCCGACCCCCAGGGCAGGCCCCTTGCGATGGACCTGTTGCCCAGGATCAGGGAAAGACTGTACAATGTGGGCCGCCTGGATTATCGCTCATCGGGGCTTATCATCTTTACCAACGACGGCGGCTTTGCGGCCAGGGTGAGCCACCCTTCGGCAAATATTGAAAAGGAATACCTGGTGGAGGCCACCGGCCCCATTCCGGATTCGCTTCTGGAGCGATTTACAGGGGGCCTGGAAATTGACGGGGTATGGTACCGGGCGGCGAAGGCGGAGCGCCTGGGCCGAAAGGCAGCGCGGATAACGCTCATTGAAGGGAGGAACCGGGAAATTCGCCGGGTGTTTTCCTATTTTCACCTGCACCCCCAAAGGCTCCACCGGATTCGAATAGGCCCGGTACTCCTGGGCAGCCTCGGGCCGGGAGAGTCCCGGCCGCTTACGGAGGCAGAGCTCAGGGGATTAGGCCGCGCTGGGAAGGGGAATCTCTAAAAGCCGGAGTTTTTGGAGTTTTTCGGAACACGGATCAAATACGATAGGAGGAGCGTATTGTGGTAATTGCTATTGACGGGCCCGCGGGTTCAGGGAAAAGCTCCATCGCCAAGCGTCTGGCGGAGAATCTCACGCTGCCCGGGGAGGGGCCCTTTGCCTATATAAATTCCGGGAATCTGTACCGGGCTATTACCCTGGGGTGTATCCGCAGCCATATCGATCCCCTGGATCAGGCGGCCGCCCTGGAGTACGCCGGGTCCGCTCATATCGAGTATAAAGACGGGGAGGTGCGCCTGGACGGGGAAAATGTGGCCCCCCTGCTTCATACCGACGAAATCGACAGGCTGGCCGCCCCGCTTTCGGCAAATGTGCCCATACGGCACGTGGTCAACGCGCTTATCAGGACTATTGCGGGGGAGCGGAATGTGATAGTGGAAGGCCGGGACATGACCTCCGTGGTTTTCCCCGAGTCAAAGTACCGGTTCTACCTGGACGCTTCCGCGGAAGCCAGGGCCAGGCGGCGCTTTGACCAGGGGGTTTCCGAGCTTAGCCTGGAGGAGATTCTGCGCGCAATCCGGGAGCGGGACGATATCGATAAAAACAAAGCCGAAGGAAGCCTTAAAATTGCGCCGGGAACGCGATATTTGAACACATCGGACTTGACCATAAGCCAAGTTTATGAGAAATTGGTAGGGGAAATAAAGAATATACAGATAGAGGAATTAAACATGGGGCAGTTGGAAGTGGATTCGGACGGCAGTCCGGTGGACACTGGTTCGCTAGAAGACGCAAACAATCAAAAAAACGTAAGTTCCCAAGACGATATTCAGACCCTAATGGAAAATTCCCTCAAGAGCATTGAATTGCTTGCCGAGGGGCAGTTGGTGGAAGGCCATGTGGTGCAGATTACCTCCGATCAGGTCTTTATCAACGTGGGGTACAAATCCGAGGGCAAAATTCCCCTGGGAGAATTCGCCGAGATCCCCCAGGTCGGGGATACGGTAACGGTCATTCTCGAAGCCAAGGAAGACAGGCACGGGGAAGTGCGGGTTTCCAAACAAAAGGCGGATGTAAAGCTCTTTTGGAAGAATCTCCGCCAGGCATTTCAGGACCACACCATGGTGGAAGGGACCGTCGAAAAGCTCGTTAAGGGCGGCTACGATGTGGATCTCGGCGCCTCCGTCAGGGCCTTCCTGCCCATCAGCCAGTCCGACGCCCAGAAGGTTGACAAGCCGGAAAAACTTCTGGGGCTTAAAACCAACTTCTATGTTGAACGGCTCTATTCGGATGGCAAGGTTAACATTGTTGTAAACCGCCGCAAGTGGCTTGAGGAAGAGATAGAGCGGAAGCGGAAGGAATTTTTTGAAAATACCCAGATCGGGGACGATGTGACCGGAACGGTAAAAAGTTTTACTTCCTTTGGCGCCTTTATAGACCTGGGCGGCTTTGACGGCCTGCTTCACATTAACGATATGAGTTGGGGCCACGTGACCCGGCCCAAGGACTTCGTACGGAAGGGCCAGGAAATACGCCTCAAGGTTATCCGCATTGATCCTCAGGAAAAACGGATCAACCTGTCCTTAAAACATTTTTCCGACGATCCCTGGGTCCACTTTGAGGAAAAATACCATGTCAACGACATAATCGACGGAAGGGTAACCAAGCTCACCGACTTCGGCGCGTTTGTGGAGCTTGAGGAGGGCATTGAAGGGCTGGTGCATATTTCGGAATTCTCCTGGGTAAAAAAAGTACAGAAACCGGAGGAAGCCCTATCCATAGGGGACGAAATCAAGTGCATGATCCTGGGGTACGATCTCCAGGCGGGGAGGGTGTCCCTGGGGCTTAATCAGATCACCGCCAACCCCTGGACCAACATCGACGAAAAATACCCCGTAGGAACCCGGCTTACCCGCAGGGTTGCCAAGATCACCAATGCCGGAGCCTTCATTGAGCTGGAGGAGGGCATAGACGGGTTTCTCCACGGGGACGATATTTCCTGGACCAAAAAGATCAAGCGCCCCGGCAGTGAATTGTCCGTGGGCCAGGAAATTGAAGTTATGGTCATCAGCCTCGATGCGGGAGGGAAAAATATACGCCTGGGCATCAAACAGCTCTCGCAGGATCCCTGGAAGAGCTTTGCGGAAACCTACAGGCCCGGCTCCCCCGTGGAAGGGGAAGTTTCGTCGGTCACCGACTTCGGCGTGTTTGTCCGGGTTCCCGGCGGCATCGAAGGGCTTATCCATAAGTCCAACCTTCCGGAAAACCGCGACGAAAACCCGGACGAGCTTCTTAAAAAGTACGCCGTGGGGGATAAAATAAAAGCGGTGGTGCTGGAGATACAGAGCGACAAGCAGAAGGTGGCTTTCTCGATCAAGGATTATCAGAAGAAGGTTCAACAGGACGAATTGTCCCGGTATATGGCGGTTGAGGAAACCGATGGTTCCACTTTTACCCTGGGAGATTTTTTAAAGTCAAAAAATACTTCCGAGGGGTAGCCAGACTGCTTTATGCTGTCAACCATTGACGTTCAGAAATTTAACACCCTGATCGAGATTAACGCTCTTATCAATTCAAATTATACGGATCTCCAGTCTCTGTTGACCACGATACTGGAATCCGCCACCAGGCTGTGCGAAGGCGAATCCTCCAGCATCCTCATGGCGGATCAGAAAAATCGGGAGCTTCATTTTGAAATAGCGCTGGGGATCAAGGGCGCGGAGGTAAAAAATTTCACCCTTCAATTCGGGGAGGGCATAGCCGGGTGGGTGGTGGAAAACAATAAATCCATCATTGTAAACGATGTGATCAACGACAAACGCCACCAGAGCGCCATTCCCGAACTCATAGGATATTCTTCCAAGACCATGCTTGCGGTCCCCATGCGCAGCAAAGATGTTTGTATCGGCGTGATTGAACTGATAAATAAAAAGGACGGCAGGTATTTTTCCCAGGATGATCTTGAATGGCTGGAACTATTCGCCAACCAGGCGGCCATAGCCATTCAGAACGCCCGGAGCTTTGAGCAGGCGCGGGAAGAAATAGAATCGCTGCAGGATCAGATACAAACGGACAAGGGCTATCATACCATGATTGCGAAAAGCCCCCTTATCATGGAAAAGATCGATATTATCGACCGGGTCGCCAAGACCGATTCTTCGGCGCTGATCCTGGGGGAGAGCGGGGTAGGGAAGGAAATTTTCGCGGAACAGATACACCTCCGCAGCCTCCGCGCAAAGGCGCCCTTTATCCGGGTAAACTGCGCCGCCCTTCCTGAGGGCCTTCTGGAAAGCGAGCTCTTCGGCCATGTCAAGGGCGCCTTTACCGGCGCCATTCAGAACCGGCGCGGCCGTTTTGAGCTGGCAGACAAGGGCACTATTTTTCTTGACGAAATAGGGGATCTCCCCCTGCAGTTCCAGGCAAAACTACTCCGGGTTATTCAGCAAAAGACCTTTGAAAAGATCGGTTCCGAAGTTTCCATCACCGTAAATGTGCGTATCCTGGCGGCGACAAACAAAGATATTGAGGCCCTGGTTGAAAAGGGGGAATTCCGCAGGGATCTCTACTACCGGCTGAACGTGCTGCCCATCTATATCCCCCCCCTCAGGCAGCGTCCCGAGGATATACCGGCGCTGGCGGAATTTTTTCTTAAAAAATTTACCCGGAAAACAAAAAAACAATTCGAAGGCTTTTCCAATGAAGCCATGGAAGCCATGCTTTCCTATTCCTGGCCCGGAAATATTCGGGAGCTGGAAAATTGCATTGAACGGGCCTGCGTGATTGGCAGAAATTCTCTGATACGGAAGGAGGATCTCTTTCTGCAGACCGGCGGCGAAGAGGATGTCAACGGGAGAGACCGGAATTTAAAAACGGCGATCAATGCCTTTAAGTCCCATTTTATACAAAAGGCGCTGGAAGAAAACCGCTGGAACAAAACAGAGACCGCAAAAGCCCTGGACATCCAGCGGACCTATTTATCACGGCTCATTAAAGAATTAGACATTATAAGCCATAAGGAGAAAAAATAATGGCGGCAACGGAAGAAAAAAAAGAAAACCGCAGTTTTAGTGATATGCTGGCTGATTTTATCCGGAATAAGCGCAGGGAACTGCTGGTCGCCATGCTTGCGATTCTGGCAATACTCATTGGCTTTGTCGCCGGCTACGCCATCCGATCCTCGCTGCGGGAAAAAGCCAACAGCGCCGTTGAGGATTTTGCCCGGCGCTACGAGGTCCTGGTAATCGACATTAACGAGAGCGAAAAAGCGGAGGATACCCAGGCCCTGCTGGAGGAGCTTAACGACTTTGCGGAAAAACACTCAGGCCACGCCGGCGCCCGAGCCTATTCCTTGGCCGCATCCATCTACGCGGAACAGAAAAACTGGGCCCTGGCGGAAAGCGCCTGGAGGAACTCCGCAAAAAAAGCGGGAAAATCCTACCTGGCGCCGGCGTCCCTGTTTAACGCCGCGGTTGCCGCGGAAGAGCAGGGGAACCTTGACCAGGCCATAGAACTCTACGCCGAAAGCGCCGCCCATGTTTCAGGTTTTCCCGCCGCGGCCCGCGCCCAGTTTGAGGTTGGCCGGCTGAGCGAATCCCAGGGCGACATTCAGGCAGCTCTGGAAGCGTACAAACTGATACCGGAAAAGTGGGCCGACGAATCCTCATGGATTAACCTCGCGCAAAGCCGTATCATCCTTCTGTCAAATACCGGGCCGCAGTGATCAAAGGCCTCCGTTTCTCGGGAATGGCGTTATTCATCCTGCTGACGGCGCTGGGAAGCAGCTTCGCGTCCTGCGGGATTGAAACCTATAAGTATCTCGACCCGGTCGATCCGGGTATTCCCATGACCTTCAACACCACGGCTTACATCGCCCTTCCCGGGGGGCAGCCCAATTACTTCCGCTATTTTGTCATTTATTACCGTATCTATATCAGCAACCTGCCCGTTAATGTAGTAGACACCGGGGCGCTGGCTCAGATCAATTCCTCCCTGTACACCGACTACAATTACTTTCTTTCCTATACCAATAGCACGACGGCGCCTACCACCATGGGCTCCACATTTTCCGGCAGAAAATACTTTCCCCTGGAGCTGGAAAACGCGTCCATTGAAAGCGTTTTGGACAGCGGGGGAGGGGTCGTCACCCTGGATTTTTCGGCCCCCCAGTCCAGGCCGTCCCTCATCATGGGGGATATACGCTCCGAGCAGCCGGGGGCGCCCTACACACGGTATACGCTGTCCCGGAACACACGGAACGACAATACTCCCTATGCGAACAATTATTATTTTGTAAACTCAGATGATATAAACAATGGCGATCACATCAGCTCCGATTCGTCCCGTATCAACCAGGATGTTGAAAAAGGAGCCCAGAGCGTTTCCGGCCCCAAATACACCTATGCGTCCATGTACATACTTGCCCACGGCCTGGACGACACCAATTTCACCAACATCTATAGCATACCGACTTTTATAGGCATTTTTCGCCTGCCGGATGAATAAGCCGCCAACGCGGCGGCTTGACAATACAGGGAAGCCTGCCTACTCTTGGAGAGATGAACGAAAAACAGAAGGCAAAGCGGGGCGGAATGGACAGGGCAGGCGGCTGGTTTACCGGCCTG
>JAIROB010000075.1 GCA_031257695.1 Treponema sp.
TGAACGGGGCATTGAACGGGGTATTGAACGGGGCATAGAACAAGGCGAAGAAAGGAAAGCTCTTGCGATAGCGCGGAATCTTCTGACCAAGGGATGGACTGTGGAAGAGGCCGCTGAAACGACGGATCTGCCCCCTGAAAAAGTTCGTTCCCTCGGCGGGGGTTCCAGGGGGTCTCCCCCTGGCTAGCAGTTTGTTGCGCTTCGCTCATAATCGGGAATTTGTGCATGGATATGTAAAAATTCCACAAAAGCAATAAGCTCCTAGGGGTCCGGGGGTAGCTGGAGATCCCGGACACGGCGTAGCCGGGGAGGAGGCTCCAGCGCAGGGGGAGCCTTCCCCCTTTTATCCTTCCTGTTCCGCGGTCTCCCGGTAGTCGGGGAACGCCGAGCCGTCGTAGTACCGGAACGCCTCCGCGGCCCATTCCGGATCCTCCCCGGACCCCAGGGGACGCGCCCCACGGTCCCGGGGGGATTCCTCTATGAAAAAACGTGTCCCCTCCCTGGCTTCCCGCATCCGTTCCGCAAAGCGGAGCATAAAGGGCCTGGAAAGGTCCTCCGCCGACGCGCCCCAGCCTATAAGCGCCGCGCAGTTTTTAAGCCGCCGGAAACAGTGGCGCATACAGTCAAGGTACCGCTCCTGGAGCCATTCCCCGCCCCTGTCCCGCTGTTCCGTTGCCCAGGGCGGCGCCCCTTCGCCGCCTGTCCAGCGGCTCCACCGGTTCTGAACCGGGTCTATAAACACGGAAATCCCCGTTTGAGCCGCCGCGAGCAGGATCTTCCGCAGACTGGCCAGGCACGATTCGTCGTAGGCCCCGGGGCCGGCGTATTCCAGCGCCCCCCAGGAAATGACCAGCCTGATATGGGAAACGCCCCTCCCCCTGAGCCGCCGGAAACGGCCCTCCGCTTCCTCGGGCGGGAAAGGCAAGAGCGGGCGAACCGGGTCCCCGCCGCTCCCGTAGAGGGTGCAGCCGCAAAAGGGCCCTTTTCTTTCCCGAATATCCTCAAGTTTTTCCATAAAAGTGT
Source organism: Treponema sp. (assembly GCA_031257695.1). Next base: position 1,024 of record JAIROB010000075.1, read on the forward strand.
CCATAATATAAGGTAGATTCTATTTTAAAGATCCGCACAAAGTGCGTATACTACAACAAACGGTCCTGACGGTATTGAAAAAAATTTCTAATTGTGGCATATTACAAAGTAAAGGAGAATTATCGTGAGAATAATTACCTTAATAGCGGCGGCAGCGCTGGTCTTTGCCGCCTGCGGTTCAAGCCCGGAGCCGGGCGGTTCGGCGGGCGCTAAACCCGTTCCCGGTCAAATTCCCGTGGAAAAGCGGGCGGTGGTCAAATTTGCCGATGGAACCATAGACGAATTCACCATTTCCGAATATGATCCCTCGGATATTACCCTGTTGGGTCAGAACCGGTTTTCCGCGTCCGGCGGTCTTATGGATCAGATTGAGTATACCTACGACGAAGAAAAGAATATGCTGACCAACAAAATGACCAAGGATGACGAAAACCGGATAAAATCCCGGATCGTCTATGTGCATGACGAGGCCACCGACAGGCTTATACGGGAAACCGTGGTGAACAAGGCCGGCAAGGCGGTGTCCACCAACGAGTACACCTACAATCCCGCGGGCTATGTGGTTTCCCGGGCAATTCTGAACGGAAACAACGTCAAACTGGCGGAAACCTTCTATACTTACAACGGCAATCTGGTTGTTTCTTCAAAAACCCAGGCCGGGGACGGAAGGCCCATCAGCTCCTCCACCAACGAGTACGACCGGGAGGGCAATCTGATAAACCAGGTGCTGTACAACGCCGCCGGCAGCATAACCCGGAGAATTTCCACGGTCTGGCAGGACGGCTATGAAATTGAAACCACCCAAACCACCGCGGACGGCAAACCCCAGCTTAAAATCACCAACGAATACGGCGCCGCCGGGGAACTGCTCCGGAAGAAGGTTGAGAATTACCAGGGCGAGTCTACCCAGGTAATCGAATTTGAATACGAGTTCCGGCCCGATAGCGGCAGAACCTAAGTTTGAGGGGAATTAGCGTTATGAAACGACTCTTGGTAGTTGTCGGGTTACTTTGCTGTATCGTGCCGGTAGTTTTTTCCGCTACCGGCGCGGAAGATCTGGAAATTTATATGTTCCTGTACGATAATTCCCGGACGGTGACGGATCAGTACAACATCATGGTGGTTCTCCAGACCCGAAAGCTCACCGGAGCCGGCGAATTCTACGCCAGGGCCTTTAACCGCCTGGTAAACCAGATCCCCAATATCCAGCGGAGCGCCCCGGCCGCGGAAAAGGTGGCCGCGGATGATCTGGCGCAAACCCTCGCTGCCCTGCTGGGGGACGAAAAATACTCCAGGGCCGCGGACGATCTCTGGCGCGCCGTGGGCGCCTTTTCCTCGCCCCAGGTAAAGGCGGAGTCCCTCATATCCCTGGGAAAACTCCGGGCCGCCGCGTACCTGGATCCGATTATCCGGGTGCTTTCGGACCTTAACGCCGCTCCCCCCCGGGGCAGGGAGGAGGCGGATTCCAAGGGCGTCGTTGCCAGGGGCGCCATTATCGCCCTGGAAAAATTCCGGGACGAAAAGGGGTATCTGCCCATATTCATCATGTCCGTCGGGGGGTACCCGGAGCGGATAAAAGAACTGGCCAGGGCCACCCTGTCCATCATTCTTGAGGATCCCTCTGAATTGCTGACCGAGCAGGTCATCAAAAGTTCAAGCTATGCGCCGGATGTTAAGTTTGTGGCGCTCCAGACCATAGAGGGAGCGAACGCGCCCGAAACCTCGAAGGCAAAGGCGGCCGTGGCGGCCCTGTCCGAAGGCTGGCGGCAAACCACCAACGACGTGCGCCAGCGGGGGCAGATAGCCCAGATGCGGAAGACCTGCATAGACATGATTCGCCGGTACGGGACAGCGGATCCCGCGGTGTATCCCCTGCTGGAGCGTTCCTACAAGGAAGGGTTGGACGAAAAAGAAAAACTCGACTCCGTCCAGTGCCTGGGCGTCCTTGCCACGGATGATTCGGCGAAGCTGCTGAACTCTTCCCTGATGATCCTGGTGGGCAAACTGCAAAGCGGCGCCATCACCAGGTCCGAGAACGAAATGGTCCGGGCGATTATCAGCGCCATGGGGGTTGCCGGCAACGGGTCGAGCAGGGCTCCGCTGCGCGCGCTCCTTGCGATAGACGCCGCCACCAACGCGGTTAAGCAGCTTGCCAATGACGTGTTGGCAAAGCTCCCCGCCCAATAGACAGACACTACCGAAAAAGCAAAACGGGAAAGCGGATTGCTTTCCCGTTTTTTTATTCCCCCGCCGCCCGGAACAGCCGGTCGTTTATCGCCGGTCCCAGCCCCCCGGAAGGCGCTTCCTCCGCGTGGATGCGCCCCCCCCCCAGGCGGTCCAGCCTGTGGAGCAGATCGAAGAGATTGGCCGCCGCCTCCAGGGTGTCGCCGGAACGGGACAGCGCCCGGACCGAATCCGGCGGCGGCGCAGGCCCGCCCTGCCGGGCAAGCCAGGCATCCCGGTTTGTCCGGGAAAAAAAAAGGTAGAGCTCCCCCCGGCTGTACCGCAGCGCGGCCATCGCTTCGGGGTCGTGGAGGCTGAGGGGAGCGCTGGGGGCGTAGTGGCTTTTCAACTGCCCCGGCGAAACCGCAGTCGCGCCGCCGCCCGGTCCCGGAAGCTCCACCGCTCCTATCAGCGTTTCTATGGCCTCCCGGGAAACGCCCCCGGGCCGGAGGAGCCGGGGCGCGGCCCCGGCTCCTCCGGCCCCGCCGCTCAGGTCCAGCACCGTGGACTCCACCCCGACCGCGGTCCGGCCGCCGTCGACGATGAAGTCAATGCCGTCCCCCAGTTGTTCCTCCACGTGCTCCGCCCTGGTTGGGGAAAGACAGCCGAAACGGTTGGCGCTGGGGGCGGCCACCGCGGCGGCGGAAAGCAGGATGAGTTCCCGGGCCGCGGGATGGTCAGGGAAGCGGATCGCCACCGTGGGGAGGCCGGCGGTGGCAAGATCCGGAACCAGGGGCCGCTTAGGCAGAACCAGGGTGAGGGGGCCCGGCCACAGCCGCTCGCTCAAGATCAGCGCCTTTTCCCGGAGCGGCGGGGGCAGGGCGGAAAGGTCGGCCAGGCGGTCCAGGGTTTCCGGGGCGGCAATGTGGAGGATCAGGGGGTCAAAGCGGGGGCGGCCCTTAACGGCAAAGATCCTGGCCAGAGCCGCCAGGTTGAAGGCGTCCGCGCCAAGGCCGTAGACGGTTTCCGTGGGGAAGGCCACCAAAAGCCCGGCCCGTATCGCCTCCGCGGCGCGGCTTAGATCCCCCCGGGATGTGGAGAGCGCCGTCATGGCGGCTAGAGCCAGCCCCGTTTCTTAAAGAAGAAGATCATGCCGACGGCGATGAGAATCATGATCCCCCACACCGCAAAGTAGCCGTACCTGGTGGGTATTTCGGGCATATTGGCAAAATTCATCCCGTATACCCCGACGATAAACGTAAGGGGGATAAATATAGTGGAAATGATGGTGAGGACCTTCATCACCTTGTTCAGGTGGTTGGAGGCCGCGGAAAGATGGACCTCCATGATGCCGGAAACAGCCTCCCGGTAACTTTCCACGGTCTCCGCCGCCTGGATCACATTTTCCTGAAGATCCTTGAGGAAGGGGCTCAGATCCTCCCTTATAAAGGAAGATTCTGTCCTGAGCAGGGTGGAAAGGCTCTCCCTCAGGGGCCAAACAACCCGCCGGATATGGTGCAGCCGCTGTTTCGCCGTCTGAATATCGGAGATAAAAGCAGCGTCCTTATTGTCCACCGCCCGCTCCTCGAATTCCTCGATGTCCGCGCCCAGGGCGTCCAGCGCCAGAAAATACCTGTCCGCCACGGAGTCCATAAGCGAATAGGCCAGGTAGTCCACCCCGAAACGGCGTATCCGGCCCACATTGTTCAGGAGGCGCCGCCGGATGCCGTCAAAGGAATCCCCCGCGGTTTCCTGAAAGGTGATAACCGTATCCGCGGTAAGCACCAGGCTGATCTGGTCGAAAACAAAGGGATCTTCATCGGGGCGGCTGATTTCTTTAAGGGTGATAAAAAGGTAGTCGTCGAACTCCTCCACCTTGGGCCGACGCTCGGTGTTAAGAATATCTTCTATAGTCAGGGGATGAATCCTATACTCCGCGGCCAGGCGGCTGATCGCGTTATTATCCTTGAGGCCGTTCACATTTATCCAGGTGGCGCCCGACTCGTTCCGGTAACGCAGCAGCTCATCAACCGTATCCGCGGTCCTGGCCCAGGCGCCCACGGGATCGAACCCGATTATGGAAAGGGCCATTTCTTCGGGATGGCGGTCCCCCACATAGACGGCGCTCCCCGGCGGGAGGCCTATATCGGAACGTTCAAAATCCAGGGCCATATCAGTATATTTTAAGATCTTATTCTTGACTTTTCAAGGTTTGGACCCTACACTAATCGGTATGAACTTAAAGACAGTGCTTACCAAAGACACCATATCCTTGCATTTAAAGGGCGCGTCAAAGGAAGAAATTATTAACGAGCTGCTGGACATCCTGGTGGCCGCGGGAAAAATACAGGACCGTAACGCTGCCTATGTCGCCATTATGGACCGGGAGCAGAAAATGTCCACCGGCATGAAGCACGGCATCGCCATACCCCACGGGAAAAGCGCCATTGTCAGCGATCTGGTCGCATGTATCGGCATTTCCGATGTCCCCATCGACTTTGATTCCCTGGACAACGAGCCCTGCCGGATCTTTATTATGACCCTTTCGCCTTTGGAAAAAACCGGCCCCCACCTTCAGTTTCTGGCGGAAATAAGCCTTCTTTTCAAAAGCGCGGAAAAACGTTCCGAAATACTCAACGCCGCCACGCCGGAAGACATCATGCGTATCCTCGCCGAATAGCCCCGTTTTTACCGCTCCTTCTTCTCATCCTCGTCCCGTTTTGCAATGACCGATCGGGGAGAGCTGAGGAACACCGACACAGGTTCCAGCACAGGGACATTTTCGCAGACAATCTTTACTATCACCGTCATGGGAACCGCCAGGATCATCCCCGCAAAACCACACAGGTAGCCCCAGATGGTCAGGGACAGGAGCACCGCCAGGGGGGAAATGCCCAGGTTGTCCCCCATTATTTTGGGTTCCAGCACATTGCCGATAAGCTGGTTGACCCCCAGCATTATCAGCCCCGTCAGAATTATAGGAGCGGGTTCGGGCCAGAATTGGAGCAACGCGAAGAGCGTGGCTAAGGCGCCCACGGCGATGCTCCCGATAACCGGGATAAAGTTCAGGACAAACTGGATAAGCCCCCAGAAAACCGCGAATTCAAGACCCACCAGTTGCAGCCCCACCCCGACAACAAGGCCCGTGGCCAGGGAAAGGAGGAATTTAGTGGAAAGGTACATCATAACCTGGCGGACTATGCTGTCGCTGATCCGCTCGATTTGGCCGGCCCATTTGTTTTCAAAGGCCAGCAGGATCTTTTCCTTTATATGGGCGGTCTCAAGGAGGATGAAAACCATAAACACCACCACCATGAAGGCGTCTTTCAGAAGGCCGATGAAGGAGTTGGAAACGGAAAAGGTATAATTCCGAATTCTGGTCCTGACGCCCAACTGGGCCCAGAGGTTTTCCATAAAGGAAAGGTGCGAATCGTAGGAAAGATCAAATAGCCCCGCCACGGAAGCATAAATTTCCGTCAGGCGGTTTTCGAACCGGGGGTACATGGCAATGATAGCCTTGGCGGAAGAAAACAGGACCATCCCCATGAGGCTCAGCCCCGCGATAATAACGGCCACCGCCAGAAAAATCGAACAGAACCGGGGGATTCGCCATTTCAGAAAAAAAGTGACCATGGGCCCCATGACAAAGGAAAACAGCAGGGCAATGATAAAAGGCAGGACAATGGGAGCGGTTATCTTTAAAACCGCCCCCCCCAGGATCAGCGCGATAAACGCAACCAGAAAAAAAACCGCCCTGCCGGAGTTAAACCGCCTAAAGCTATCTTTCATACCCCAAGTATGGCACGTTATGAGGGTTTTGTCAGGATTTTCGGCCACAAATTGAGGGGGTGAAGTTTCCCCCTCGCTCCCGCGTTTTTTTGCGGCAATTCCCATTGGGGGCGCCGGTTTTGGGATTTTGAATTCGGAATTGCCGTATTTGGCCCGCCATGCCTTGATAAAAGACTCGCCCTTGGCTATGATTATGTAAGTTAATTTTGGTTTCTATGATTATTTAACGAATTCGGCCAGGAGGATTTCAAATGAAACTCAGATTGAAGCTGATCATCATTATCGCCGTCATGATGATAGTGGTGGTTGCGGCTGTCTCAAGTATCCTGCTCTCCCAAGCTGCTGCCATACAAAGCGAAGCCGCACATGAGAATTTGACCGACCTCACCGGCAGGTATGCCATGCTGATACAGAATCGATATGAGAATTACCTCTCCGCCGCCAAAACCCTGGCAAACATTATGGATTCCTACAGGCAGGTCCCCGCGGAAGAACGGCGGGAGCGTTATGATAATACGATACTGTCCATCATGGAATCCAACCCCAACTTTATGGGGATGTTCTCCATCTGGAAACCCAACCTCCTTGACGGCAATGACGCGGCGTTTATCAGCGATTCGGGAACCGACGAGACGGGCAGGTATATGCCCTGGTATTCCCGCAGGTCGGGAATCCTGGAAGAGCGTTCCCTGTCGGAGTACGAGTACTACAACGAGGTGCTTGCCAATATAGAGAACCCCGATCCTATCATAAGCCTTCCCTACAAGGCTCAATATAGGGGAAACCAGATCTACGGGATCAGGCTTTGCTACCCCATCCTTGTGGATCAGGCCATTGTGGGCCGGGTAGGGATCATGGTGGACATCACCTCGACTAACGATCTTATCGCCGAGATAAAGCCCTACGGGAGCGGCCGGGCGGTGCTGTACGCCACCGACGGGACCATGGCGGCCCATTACGATCCTGCCAGGGTGGGCGGCAATATACGGGACGCGGAGTCCCTTTCCATCCTCGGCCAACAGGCGGTCAACGATACCCTGGAAACCCTGAGAACCGGCGCTCCGAATTCGGGAGAAAACAACGGGCGTATCTTTCAAAGCTATCCCTTTTACGTGGGGGGCGTGAAAACCGCCTGGACGATTCTTGCCTCGGTGCCGGAGGAAAGCGTCTTCGCGGCGGTCAACCGGCTCATCAGAATCGCCGTTATTGTCATTGTGATCGCCATTGTCGCCACGGGGGTGATTGTTTTCTTTGTTGCCGGCACTATCGCCAAGCCTATTGTCAAGGTATCCTTGACCCTCAAAGACATATCCGAAGGCGAGGGGGACCTGACCAAATCCATTGCCGAGCATGGCAACGATGAAATTGCCGATCTGGCCAAGTACTTTAACCAGACCCTGTTGAAGATCAAAAGCCTGGTGGTCACCATCAAGCAGCAGGCCATAGCCCTGTTCGACATCGGAAACGAGCTGGTGAGCAATATGACCGAAACCGCAGCGGCGGTCAACCAGATCACCGCCAATATACAGAGCATCAAGGGCAGGGTTATTAACCAGTCCGCTTCGGTGACCGAAACCAACGCCACCATGGAGCAGATCACCATGAACATCGACAAGCTCAACGGGCACGTGGAAAACCAGTCCGCCAGCGTGGCCAAGTCCTCCAGCGCCATTGAGGAGATGATCGCCAATATCCAGTCCGTAACCAGGACCCTGGAGAAGAACGGCGAAAGCGTGAAGGAGCTCATGAACTCCTCCGAAGTGGGCCGGACGGGCCTGCAGGACGTGGCCACGGACATTCAGGAAATAGCCCGGGAGTCCGAGGGCCTGTTGGAGATCAACGCGGTGATGGAGAACATAGCCAGCCAGACCAACCTGCTTTCGATGAACGCCGCCATAGAAGCGGCCCATGCGGGAGAGGCG
>JAIROB010000105.1 GCA_031257695.1 Treponema sp.
GCGGGAACAGGCTTGTTGATGTAGGGCCCGTTCCAGGAAAGCAGGGTGGAATCCTGTTTTTCCCAGAGCGCGTCGAGCCCCTCCAGATCCGAAGGGTAGCGGCCGCAGTCAAAGAAGTATGCGTCCATGCCAAGGACAAAGGTTTCTATCTGGCTGCGGGCGGCGACCGCCTTAGCCTTGTCCAGATACTTGATTGCGGTAAATCCCACGGAAGAGGTCAGCACCAGGATGATGCTGATCACGATCAGGGTTTCGATAAAAGTCCACCCTCCCTCGCGTTCCGGGGGGCGGCGTTTTTCATTCCCCTCCAGGGGGGTGTTTTTTTTGTTCATCTTTCCTCCTCTTATAAAATAGTTCCGTAAACCGAAAACAGGGGGAGCAGTATTCCTGCCACCAGGGCAAGGATCACCATGCCGATCACGGCGATCAGCGCCGGTTCTATGAGCAGGATAAATTGAGAGATCCTCCGTTCAAGCTCGCCTTGAAAGTAGGACCGCAGTTGGGCAAATACCCTCTCTGTTTTTCCCGAACCCTCTCCTATGGCCGCCCACTGTCCCATGCAGGGTGGGCAAAAGGGATTTTCAAAAAAAGCGCGGGCAAGGCTCGCCCCGTTCAGCAGATCCTCCCGCGCCTGCAGCAGGGACCGGCGGTAGGCGCCGTTGGAAACCAGCGCCGCCGCTTCCAGTATGGCGTCTTCCACGGGGATGCCGCCCCCGGTTAATACCTCCATGGCAAAGACGAAGTTGAAGCTCTCCCAGGACAGGATAAATTCTCCTGCCAGGGGAGCGGTGAGCGCCAGGCGGTCAATAACGCTGTTGTTCCGCAGAACCCCCGCGGAGCAGGCAAGCAGCGCCCCAAGGATAGCGGGGATGCCAAGGGCCAGTTCCAGGGAGCGCACATTCCTTCGTATGTTGTCTCCGGCGTCCGCGCCGAAACCGGCAAAGATAAGCTCCATCCTGGGCATTACAAAAAACATGAGCCCCGCCGTTCCCAGAAAAGCGACAGCAAGCACCAGCGCTGGATAGACCAGGGCGCCGGAAATTTTATCCCGTAGTTTTTTTCTATCCCTGAGGTAGGCCCCAAGCCTGGGAAATATTTTTTCCACCGACCCAACGGAATTTCCCACCCTGACCATCTCCCGGTACATGGGAGGGAATTCCTCCATCATGTCCATCCCCTGGGCAAAGGTGGCGCCCCTGTGGATATGCCCCAGGAGCGTTTTTCCCAGGGAAATTTTCCCCCTCGACGCGGCGGAAGAATCCCTGTCCATGAGGGCGAGGGCTTCCAGGGCGTCCCTGATGGACAGGCCGGATTCGAGGAGCAGCTCCATCATTTCGGTAAATTCCAAAACCTCCTTTTCATAATTTTTTTTCATGGGCATTGCCGCCTCCTTCGGCGGAGAGTATAATCTCCCGTTCCACCTCAGCCACCGTGGTTATCCCCAGGGCGGCTTTTTCCAGCCCGTCTTCTAACAGGGTCCTCATGCCCCGGCTTTTTAACCCTTCCTGCAGGGCGGCAATGTTTGCCTTGCCCAGGATCAGATCCTCCACCGCGGGATCCGCGGTGAACAGTTCCGCCGCCACGGTCCTTCCTGAAAAGCCCGTGTGGGCGCAGGCCGCGCAGCCCCGTCCCTGGCGGAGGGTCAGCGCAGGGATCCCCGCTGCTTCCAGGAGCCGCCTTTCTTCCGGCAGCGGGTCGCGATCTTCGGCGCATTGGGGACAGATCCTGCGGACCAGCCGCTGCGCCGCGGCCCCCCGCAGCGCCGACGCGATAAGGTAGGGTTCAACCCCCATGTTGATCAGCCGGGGTATAACGGAAGCAGCGTCGTTAGTATGGAGGGTGGATAACACCAGATGACCCGTCAGCGCCGCCCGGAGCGCTATTTCCGCGGTGGCGGAGTCCCGAATCTCCCCAATCATAATAATATTGGGGTCCTGCCGCAGGACCCGCCGAAGCAGCGTGTCGAAGCCAAGGCCTATCTGTTCGTTGATCTGTATCTGGTTTACCCCCTCCACAAGAAATTCCACCGGGTCCTCAATGGTTATGATCTTTATGGATTCCGAAACCAGTTCCCGCAGCATCGCGTTCAGGGTGGTGGTCTTGCCGCTTCCCGTGGGGCCCGTTAAGAGGATCAGGCCGTAGGGCATTCTGAGCAGGCGCCGCAGGGTCCCGAGCTGCGCCTGGTTGAACCCCAATTCATCCAGGGAGCCCGCGGCTTTTCTCCCCAGGATGCGGAGAACAATGGATTCTCCCCCGGCGACGGGCACAATGGACACCCGAAAGTCCACCTGATCATTTCCAAGCCTTACGGTGATCCGCCCGTCCTGGGGCTGCCGCCGCTCAAGGATATTCAGGTTGGCCATAATTTTTATCCGGGAGGAAATTGCCGGGAAGCGGCCTGCCTCTATTTTTTTTACGGTCCGCAATATCCCGTCAATCCTGTAGCGCACCCGCAGTTCTTCTGCGGATTCCAGATGGATGTCCGAGGCGCCGCAGCGTATCCCGTCGATGCAAATGGAATTAACCAGGTTGATAACCGGAGCGTCGTTGGCAAGTTTGTCCAGGAGGACCGCCCGATCCGGCCGGTCCGCTCCCCGTCTCAAGGCGCCGGCCTGTCCCGGCGCTTCCTGCTTTTCATCCCCCATTTTATTTCCCAGAAACGCGGAGAGTTCCGCCGGATCCAGGGGCACAAAAACCACGGGCTTTTTATGATAGTTTCTCAGGATGTTCTTGTCCGCTTCCTCCGCTTTTTCGGTAAACCCTATTTCTACGACGCTTTCGTGTTCCCGGAGCTTAATGAGCCCCCGCTCTTCGATGAATTCTATGGGGTACTGGGAGGAGCCTTCGGGGATCGGGTCAAAATCTTCCATGCTCATCAGTTTCATAGAGAGCGCCCCTCAATTAAATTGTGGTAGTACCGTTCAAATTTGAGGGATGCGTCCTGATCTTCGGCTTCGCTGTCCATGGAAAGGTAGGGGACGATGTAGATGACAATTTCTGTTTTTTCCCTGATGTCGGTCTGATCCCGAAAAAGCCTTCCCAAAAGGGGTATGTCGCCCAACAGGGGAATCTTCCTGACAATCTTATTAACGTCGTCCTTCACCAGGCCGCTGAGTACCACCGGTTTTCCCGAGGGGGTACGCACCTGGGTATGCACGACCCGTTCAGAGGTAGTGGGCAGGGCGGTGGAGTCGCTTGCAGAATTGTTATTCTGTTTCGACACCGTGGCGTTTACGGAAATGGTGATCATGTCGTCGCCGGAAACCCAGCCGTTCAGGGTGACAATGAGCCCCGAAGTTATTTCCCTGGTCACCCCGGTGCGGGAAATATTTCCCGTGTCCGCGTCCACCTCAAATTCCTGGTAACGGTAGGTGTCGGTGTTTTGAAATTTTATCTCCTGCCCCGAAAGACCGTTCAGGGAGGTGTTCGCGTACACCTCCGCGGTGTTGTCCCCAAGCTGGACGCTCAGATTTGCGGCAAACTGGTAGCCGAACTGGGCTACCACGTCAAAGCTCAGGTTCATCACATTGGAAAGGTTTCCCAGAAAGGACATATCCCCGGCTTTCGCCCCCTCTTCGGCGCCGTCGATTTGAAGCCCCCTGTTCACCCTGGCCTCTTTGTTCTTCATATATTCGATGACCAGAAGCTCGTAGCGGAGCTGCGGTTTGGGCCGGTCAATAATCGAGAGATCCTTGAGCAAAAGCTCCCGCTTGTCCTTCGGGCCGGTGTAAAAAATAAGATTGGGAAACCCCGAATCGACAATTTCTTCCTTCGTTATCCCCGGCGGCAGGGTTTTGAGCAGCTCCTCTGTTTTCAGGTATTTCAGGGGGATGGGCCAGTTCTCCCCGGGCCGGTCGATCTGTTCAATAAAGGAGATAACCGGGTTTATTTCTTCCGCGGTCCCCGTAACAATGGCGGCGTTGGTTTTTTTATCGACCCTCAGGCTGTTCCCCGCGGCCAGATCCTGGGGCAGCAGGGCCGTCAGATCCTGCGCTGGAAAATAGCGCAGGGGAACAATCCTGGTTTCCCTGAATTTTTTGATAATATCCTTGCGCTGCAATTCTACAATATAGTAGATATTGTTTTGGACGGCATAATCGGCGTTTCCCTGTTCAAGGATGATCCGCAACAGGGAATCAAAATCTTTGTCCTGATAATAAAGATTTTCCAGCACGGCGTCCGTTTTGGCGAGAATGGAGTATTCCCGCCCCGCAATTTTAAAGAGCGCCGGGAGCAGTTCAAGGAACCTGGCGCTTTTCAGGGCTATGGCATAGGCGTCCCCTTCCCGGCTAATCCCCTCCGCGGGGGCTTCCCTTTGCCGGGACGCGCCGGCTTGGCGTATGTAGTAGTAGGAATCGTTTTTTTCAAGGCTGAACTCCTGGAGCCGCTGCATAAAAATCTCCAGAACCTTTTCCGGGGTCAGGGCGTTTATGTCCACCGACAGGCTTATCCGGGGCAGGGGATCGTAGAGGATCGTGGTGTTCCACATTTTTGCCAGGGTCCCTATCAGGTTTTCAATGTCCACATCCTTTGCCCGCAGGCTTACCAGGCCGCTTTCGCCGTCCATGGCCCCCTGGATGCGGGAAACCCGGATGGTATTTCCCTCCCTGGCGTAGAAAAGATCGTAGGACGCAAGAAAAGCCTTAAGGGAATCTTCAAATTCAGAATCGGAAAAGTGAAAGGTTGCCGTGCCCTCCACGGTTTCATCCGCGATGATGGATGTTCCGGAAATTTCCGCCAGCGCCATAAGAATGTCCCGTATGTGCTGATTCCGAAAATCCATGCTTTTCATCCGCTGGGCGGGCAAGCCCTGGTTCAGCAGCAACCCTAAGAGAATGAAAAAACAATACCTTCGCTTCATGGTCTTCCTCCTGTTTTGGTTTATATCCGGATTCATTTTCCGCCGGATACTGGTAATAAGGGGAGAAACCTGAATTTTGCTTTAGTCTCGGTGAAAAAAAATTAAAAAAAACGCAAAAATCGGGAAAAAACGAAGGCGGCAATGACCCCGGCGGTCAGAAAGGGAGCAAAAGGGAGGGGGATCCTCTCCTGTTTGCCCCGGCGGAGGATAAGGATGAAGCCTATTCCCATGAGGGACGCGGCAAGGAACGCGACGCATACCCAGGGAAGGCCGCAGCACAGCCCTATGAGCATGGCGAATTTGACATCCCCCAGGCCGAGGGCTCCTGTAAAGCGGCGTATAATGAAGAAAAATAAACCGCTCAGCAAAGATGCGGCTACTCTGTCGGGTAGAACGCCGGCGCGCGAACTCAACAGAAATATAAAAACCGCGGCAAACCCGGGAAAGACGAGCAGATCCGGAATACGGTAGCTCCGTATATCTATCGCCGAAGCGGGCAGAGCGAATACAAGAAAAATCAGCAGCGCCGGGGCGCTCATGGGAATCCTCCAGCTTTATATGGTACCGCTTTTTTGCGGAAAAGGAAAACGAAAAAAAATAATTTTTTTTTTCGTTTTGACTAAAGCAAATTTCACGGCGGCGCAATAGAGGGGGTATAAGGGGGAAATTTCAGTTCCCCGAAAGATCCTATGTTATAAGGGGAGGTTTGTATGAAAAACTGTATCGCCGGTCTTGTTATTTTTATTGCCGGTATGGGATTAGGCGCCCAGGAGACTCCAATCGCTCTGTTGGAAGACTCCTGGATGGAGCCGGGCCGGGTGACGGAAATGCTGGCGCTCCACGATCTGCAGGGGGGCGTCTATATCCCCTCTATTGCGGGGAACGCGTTCCGGGTCCTCCGGGCCGGCGCCGGAGAAAGGCTGGGTCCCTATGCGCCGGAGGGCTTTGACGGCGTATCCCCTGCCGCCAGGAATCTCAAGGCGATTAGCGACGGGTCCGAAAGGTACCTTGCGTTTATTGGCCGCCGGGACGGCGTCGAATCGGTGTGCCTCTTTGGTTTTGGATTCTGGGACGCATTGTCCTACTATCCCCTGGCGGAAACAGAGGCCGAGGCCATAAGGGACTATGACCTGGTTCCTACCAAAGGCGGCGGCCTCACGGTCTACACCCTTGCCGGGGGCCGCCTGCGAAGTTTTTCCACGATAAAACGCGGCGATACCCTGTGGCAGGAACGGGAAATCTCCCGGCCCGGCGAACAAGCCGAAGCCTTTGGGGTCCTTAGGGAACGCAATCAGGAAATAAGCTACGGCTGGTACCGTATCGCCCGGAAAGATTATTGGGAGATAAACCTCTTTTCCGTGAACGGCGCGGGGAATCTTGTTGTGGAGCAAACCGGGTCCTGGTCTCATGCGCCCCGGCTTGAATACGGCGTTTCCCCGGAGGGAAAAGCGGTTTTTACCATCACTGCGGGCAGCGCGGTTTCGGTGTTCCACGCCGAAGGCCCGCGCTTTGTGCGGGATTTGATTTTTAACGCCCCCTTCGCGGCAAAGCGGTACAGCCCCGCGCTGCTTAGGGGAGGATCTCCGGGCCTGCTGATCGGTGAAGCGGAGGGGACGGATGTCCTCTACGGGGTAAGCCACGAACGGTCCGGCGCGCCGGCGCTCAGGGAATTGTTCGCCCGGCCTTCGGCGGAGATTCTGGAGCTGTTCTTGACGGGGAATAACCGTATTTCCCTTATTTACCGCGTCGATCAAATCCTGGGCGCAGCCCTGCTGCATACCGACGGCGGCATTATTGCCGACAGGCCCCTGCCCGTATCCTCCGGGGGAGCGGCGCTGTTCCGGCAACCCCCGGAGGAAAACCGTGTCTACGCCCTTTCCAGGGCATCCCCGGCGGAATCCTTCCTCCTGTCCATGTTCGAGTTTGAAGGCGAAACCTGGCGTCCGGCGGGGGAGACTCGGGTTTCCCGGTTTTTTCCGGAGAAAGCCCATTCCCCCCTGGGCATTCGGGATGAGGAGCTGCTCCTTATGAGTTCCCCGGAGGCGCTGATGCTGTATGAAACGGAAACTTCCAAAAGCCAAATCCTGGAAATGGAAAATTACGCTCTGAGCAACGCGCTTAACGGCGTTGTATATCTGGCGGTCAGCTCCGAAAAGGGAATTTCCCTGTACCGGATCGGGGAGTAGGCCATGAGGGACAATTTTAAACTTATTGTATTGGCGGGCATCTTTCTTTGCATGGCTCCGCTTATGGCGAAGGCTCTTGATTATTCAAATACCTACAAGATCAACAACGATTATGAAATTACCATTACTTTGAAAAACGCTGACAAAATTGCCACAAACAACGGCATTAGATATTATCGCGGCGGAAGACCGTCCTTGGATATAGACGTAACTTATAACTTTGTATTTATCGGCTCAGCGTATAAGCCTTACTACAAGACAATCGTAGACGTGTTTGATAAAAACAAGAACAAAATTAAATCTTCAGAAGGAATAGATACGTTTTCGCTGAGTAATTTCGCTAATTTGTCGGGAGATATTAGTCTTACTATCTTAGTCGAATGCTGGTACCAAAGCGCAAATGAAGCGTTGAGAGACGTCTTTAAGACCTATCTTTCCTCTTCAACCCAGTTCACCCTGCGCTTCAGCGAAGATACCACAGTCCCGGTTGTTACGGTCAGCAACGGGGGAATACCCGTGCCCGACACGCTGTATGCCAGGTATCCCATAGAACTGACGGGAAGCGCCGTGGATGAGGGCTCCGGCGTAAATGAAGGAGCCTGGACTTATAAATTGGGCTCCGAGAGCACAACCGCGGGCAACAGTGTCGCCGCATCAAGCTTATATTTTGATCGATCCCTTACTTTTTATGCAAGGGACAGGCTGGAAAATATCGGCTACAAAACCATTAGGCTCATAGCGGACAAAACGCCCCCTGAGATAACTATCACGGCAAGCCCTTCAACAGAGTGGGCCGGCGGATCGGGAGCGACCATAACGGCATACGCAAGCGACGAGCAGTCGGGGGTTGACCCAAATACCTGGCAATATTCGACAAACGGCGGATCAACCTGGAGCGCGGAAGGAACAACCTCACAATTGACCATAAGCTCTAATGGCAAACACTATGTCCGCTTTTTGGTTAAAGACAATGCGGGCAATACAGGCGGTGGATCCATTACTTTCGGAGTTGACAGAACTCCGCCTGCGGTAAGCATCACTACAAGCCCTTCAAACGAATGGACCAGCGGGCCGCAAATGACCATAACGGCCTCCGCAAGCGACGCGCTCTCAGGGGTCAACAGAAAGACCTGGCAATATTCTACCAACGGCGGATCGACCTGGAGCGCGGAGGGAACAACCACACAATTGACCATAAGCGATGAGGGTCGGTACAATGTCTCCTTCGGGGTTAAGGACAATGCCGGCAACACCGGCATTACAAGCATTACACGCGGAATTGATAGAATACCCCCCGCGCTGGAAGTAACGGGCGGCACGGGCGACGCATGGAGCGTCAATTCAACGGTTGTTCTGAATATTAGGGCGTCCGACGCCCTTTCCGGCCTGGCATTTCTGGAGTATTCCTACCAAAATAGTTCTTACTGGTCCAGCCTAAACCTCAACCAAACAAGCCTCACCATTAGCAGCGATGGACAAAAAAACTTTGTTTTCAGGGCAAGGGATGCCGCGGGCAATTCAAGCTCGGTCACAGCCACCGTTAATATTGACACTACCCTGCCCTATTTCCTTGCATACCTCAACAACTGCGCGTACAGGGAAAGCAACGGCTGGGTAATTCCGCTTATTGTTTCGAGAGTCTCCGATACAGGAAGCGGGCTTGACTACGGCTCCTTCAAGTACGCCCTTGACGGGGGGGCATGGACAACTATTCCCGGTTCGTTTTCAGGGAGCGGCTTTAATCTTCCTGTCAGCATAGCTTCCCTTTCAGCGGGAAACCATACCATAAAACTGTCTGTGGCGGACAAGGCCGGAAACAGGGCGGAGCAGGTTTTTGATTTTATTGCCGACCACACCCCCCCGGCCATAACCGGAGGATCCACCTTGGGGAGCACGGCGAACGGGGCGCCCTGGACCAACCAGGATCGTGTTGCCTGTGCCGTCACGGATGCGGAAACCGGGCTAAGCTCCTATAGCCGTGAGGTAAACACCGTGCTATCCAACGGTTATTTGTCTCCCTTTAGCGGATACAGCTACACAGGAAAGGAGTTTGTTTTTAACAGCGATGCCCCGGACGGAACCTACCGGATCTCGATTAAGGCAGCGGACAATGCGAATAATGCAAGCGAAAGGATCTTCTACTACAGGCTGGACAGAACCCCGCCGGATATAAGCTCCACGCTGATCAAGTCCATATCGCCGTCGGTGACCATAGGCGGAACCGACGCGCTCTCGGGCCTGAATTCCGGCAATTGCTGGACAACGGCGCTGGCGGGAGTTTCCGGGGCCGCAGGGTATACCGTCAATCTTCCCACCGGGATACATGAAACAGAATTTACCCTAAGGGATGTTGCGGGCAACAGCGTCACTAAAATGGTGAGCATCTATGTTGATCAGAACCCTCCCGGAGTCGCTATAACGGCGCCTGAATACGGGAGCGCCGAAGAGCTGTCTGTAAAAATAAGCATAAGCAGTTCCGTTATGGCGATTAACGATGTATGGTATATGCTTGACGGATTTAAAACGGTTCTGGGAAAAGCGAACTGGAATTCCCTGACCATTCCCCTTTCTTCCTATGCCGAAGGGATCCACACCATCAAAGCCGGCGCCCTGAATGAGGTTGGGCTTTCCGCCGAAAGCGCGTCCCATCAGTTCATCGTAGACAGAACAGCGCCGGAACTAAAGGGCTATGAACTGCGGAGCGCCGCAAATCCTGAGCGCGTCATTGCGGAGGGCGAATATATTCCCGGAGGCTCCGTTCAGGTAAATATTAGCGCAGAGGATCTGTACAACAACGGTTCACAGAAGAACCGGGGGATCATAAAATACTATTCATGGGCCATTACACGAAAACTATCGGACACGCCGTTTTTTACCTCCGATAAACGGTCCGCGGCCAATGAGTTTACCGTTCAGGACTTCAGCGACGGCCTTAGTTATCTTTGCGTCCGCGCCGAGGACGGCGCGGGAAACCTGAGTCAGCCCCTTAGGATCCCCGTATTGCAGGACCAGAGCAGTCCAGGAGCTCCGGTGATAAAAAGCTCCACCCATGCGGAGGCCCTTCGGGCGGAACAGGCGGGTTTCCTTTCCCGCGGGGAATTCAGTTTTTCCCCGGCCTTCGGAATGAAATCAGGCGTAAAGGCTTATCAGTGGAAGGTAGAAAAACTGTATATCCTCAACAACATCGCGGGGAACGCCCTGTTAGTCAGGGAAGGGAATAGGGCTGAAATTGATCAGGAAGGAAGGAGCGGCCTGTCCATTGAGCTTGCGGATAATGACGAAAACGAATTCTATCAGCTATCAGCGCTCTGTGTGGGAGGAAACGGCAAGACCGGTCCCTGGGCTACTTACCGGTTCAGAATTGATTCGGAAGCGCCCAGGGGTTTGATCGTCCAGGCCGTTCCCCAGGTGGACAGCTCCTCCTGGTATAACCAGCGGGACGCCCTGATACGGTGGAATAAGCCGCAGGACATGACCGGCGTTGCCGAATACCGGCATATAGTCCTTGACGACGAGGAAACCCGCTCTTCCCCCCTGGAAGAGCGGGACACTTCGTCCTGGGGCAAAACCGAGGATACCCAGATCAAGGCGGATCTCAGGAATATTTTGGGCGCCAAAAAATCCGGCAAAGCGCACATCGGAATTAGCGCCGTTGATTACGCGGGAAATTCAAAACTTGGCCTATTTTCCTTCGGCTATGATTTTATTCCCCCGCAATTTAACCAAAGCGCCCTTCTCATCAGCGACGCCGAAAACGCCCTGGGAGCAGGGAAACTGGTGCGCTGGGGCGGAGTCCGGGACGAAGAATCCGGGCCGGATCGGATTGTCATACTTGTTTCAAGCGGAGACACGACCAGCGCCTATACCGTCGAGCCGGAATTAACGGAATACATCGTTTCGCCTTTGGCGGAAGACAAGGCATACGCCGTGGTGGTCCGCGCTTACGACCGGGCGGGAAACCAGGCGGAGCTTTACGATGTGTGCGTCACCGGCAACACCGCCATGCCTTCGGCGTATTACATCCCCTATCTGGAAACGATCAAGGGCTATGACATTTCCGGGAAGAGACGCGTCGAGGGAGGGGAAATTTCCTTTGAGGACCTAAGCCTGGGCATTCCCGAGGCGCTTGAGCTTTCCGCCATTGTCAACAGTAACGGCGCCGTAAGCAGAAACTCCCTTGGAGAAATTCCCCTGGGAGACATAAGCGTCAGGGACGGGGCGTTTCAAACAGGGAAGAGCCCCGGCGGGGCCTATGAACTGCGCTCCGGCGGATTTACCCTGGAGGCGTCCGCCGTCGGCTTCAGCCGCGACGGAGGGCTGAGCCTGGAGGACGCGGCCTATGTCAGGCCCGTGATCCTTTCCGGCGTAAAACAGGAAAGGAGGATCAGCCTGGGAGCGGTCAATGCGGGAGAGCCGCCGCTGATTCAGTTTAGCTCCGGCAGTTCCGCTATCGGCGCCGAGGCGCGCATCGAAAGCGTATATACGGAAAACAGCGGCGAAACCCAGAGCGGCTTCGACTTAACCGGGGTCGATTCACTTTTTCTATCCGGCGGCAGGGAATGGTTTGGAGGCGCGGGTATTTCCTTTGACCGAAAACCCCTGACCGGCATGGGGATACGCCTTGAGGACGCTCAGGGCAAGGCTCTTCTCGGAAACTGTTCCATGGAGGCGTTCAGCGGCAACCTTACCGCCCTGCTGGACATATCAGCGCAGAGACCCCTGAGCCTTGTCATGGGGGACGCTGCCTACAGGGTTATAAGCGCGGGGATCCGGGGAAACCTGCTGGACATTTACGAGGCGGTCCTTCCCCTGCCCGCAGGGTATGAGCCCCCTGAATTGACGGTGCGTAATATTACTATTGACAGCCGGACAGGGACTGTCCGCGGGGGCCCGGATTTTTCCGCGGGAACTATCGCCATAACCGGACCCAACGGCATAGGTTTTGAAGGAACGACGATCAGATTGGATTCCCGGGGAAATCTCCTTGTGACGGGCGATTTTTATTCGGAAGCCTACGGAATCTACAGGGCGGAGAACATCCTTCTTTCCGGCCAGGGCATAGACTGGGACCTGGGTGTGGAAATAAGGGACTTTTCCGGGGAGGTTCACGGCTTTTTGATCAACGCCCAAAAGGCGCGGGTAACCGCTTCGGGCATATTCATCGCCGAAGGGAACATCAGTGTCTGGGGCAATCAGCAGAGGGTCGCCGCCCTGGGTTTGCGGGGCGACAGAAAAGACGCGGTATGGCAGGAGGGGATCATATCGGGAACTTTTTACGGCGACCCCGGCTATGGCAGCCCGGTTCAGATGAGCGGCGGAAAGGTTGCCGATGAAGGAGTTTTTGCCGAGGCCGTGATTCCCCTTGGGGACAGCATTGTGGACACCACGGGAGCGAAGCAGTGGACCCTGCCGAAGGCGCGGCTGTATCCGAATTTTGCCATGACCGGCAGCTTCCCCGGGGAAAGAACGCTGATTGTGGGAAACACCCCTGTCAGGGCGGAAAATTGCTACTTCGACGAACAGGGCCTGCGAATTGGAAAAGCCCGGGTGGAGCATATCCCCAACCTAAGCCCAGAAACCCTTGTCTTTACCGGAATTGGCCTTAGGAGCCAGGGCCTATCCGTGGAGGGCGTGTCGGAAGGCAGTGTTCTGTTTTCCGCTTCCGGCTGGCGGATCGGCTATGCGTCCCTTGGCTTTGACGGGCAGGGCATAAAAGGCCGGGGTTCCCTGGAGCTTCCGGAAAAAATGGGCGGCCTCGCCCTGGTGTTCCCGGAAACCAGAATCACCGCGGAGGGTTTTTTTGCCAGCGGAAACCCGGACGAAACCCTGGAGATTCTTCGGTTTCACGGTCTTCCCGTTTTTGCCGACGGGGTTGAACTGAAGGTTCTTGAGGGCGCGTATGCCCTTGAACTTGCCTCTCCCCGGATTTCTTTAAAAGCCATAGGCGGGCCGGACATTTTCTTCGGCAAAACCGTTTTTGACGCGGAAGGAAAGGTTCTCCGCGGGGACAGGGAAACGAGGAAAGTTAATTTTACCGCCCTCAACAGCTACCGGATAGGGGTGGAAAATTCCGGAATTGACGACCAGGGATTTTTCCTTTCGGGAAGCATTTCCCTGCAACTCTTCGGCAGGGATATTGTCATTGCCGGAGGAACCTACAGGATACTTCCCGATTTGAGCGTCAGCGGAACAGGGCCGGACACAGGACTGACCTACAGCTTCGGCGACTGGTCCATAAGCGGAAAGGATATCGTCTTTGATCCTGACCGTATACGGATAGGCTCCAACAGGGTGTTGTTCCGGGAAGTGGAATTTGACATCGGGGAGATTCCCTTTAGTCTTGACGGCAGGCTCCTGCAGAAGGTGACTCGGAATCAGGAACTTAGGGTTTCTCTTTTTGGAACGGGGGCAAGGATCGCCGAAACGCGGTTTTCCGAGGGGGGCATTGAAGCCTCGGTGGTTATCACCCTTCCCTCGGTTCTGGGGGGCCAATCCTTCGCCTTTGACAAGGTAGGATTCAAGGCAAACGGAGATTTCTGGATTGAAAAAAAGGTGGATAAATTCAATTTTACCGCCCTTGGGTTTTCCTTTGCCATGGAAGAGCTCACCCTGGACAAACTTGGCCTTAGAGCGGCAAAAGCATCGATCACCCTGCCCTATTCCATGGAAGCCGTCAATTTTACCGTGCATGATGTGACGATAAGCGCCGCCGGAGAAGTCGGCATAGGAAGCGCCGCAATCACTCCCTTTACCCTCTGGAATATGCAGTTTAGCCTGAACAATTTTTCTATTGTCGATGGAGAGGCGGCGTTCCAGGGAAAAGTCACCCTCCCCTCAACCCTGCCGGAAAAATTATCAGGCAGGGAAATACAGATCCGGGAGTTCACGGCAAGCCTTGAGGGCGGCATAAGGGCCATGGATATTTGCCTGGAGGGGGACTATACGGTTCCCCTTGGCGGCGTCTGGAATCTGCTATTCAGAAACGTCAGGATCAGCTATGCCGCGGGGCAGCCCTGGGTAAGCGCCGAACGGACAGAATTGCTGTTTCCTGAGGGATATGGGGCAAAGAGCGGCTATGTCGATCAGGCAAAAATTAATCCCCTGAACGGACAGTTTGTTTTTTCCGAAATTGCCTTTGCAGCGGATCTTCACATGAATTTTTGGGGGGTGGATTTTACCCTGAATAAACTGAAAATCGATTCAAAATATTCCCTTGAATTCGGCGGGTCCGTTCGTTTCCCCGATTCGGATCTTCCCGCTTTTCTGGCGGGGAAAACCGCGGCCTTCAACCGCTTTGAAATAAAATCCGACGGAACCCTTGGGGCAATAGACATAAAGCTGGAGGGGCTTGAGGGCGGCATTATTCCGGGCCTGGAGGGCCTTGTGTTAAAGAAGGGCTCCGTCTCCCTCCTCAAGCAGGGCGACAAATCCCTGATCCTCGACATAGGGGGCAACATTACCCTGGGATCCTCCATGCCCGCGGGTTTGGCCGGAGC
This sequence comes from Treponema sp., assembly GCA_031257695.1. Next base: position 14,544 of record JAIROB010000105.1, read on the forward strand.
CGCGTTAAAGATAGAAACCTTCACCTACGATACGGGGGCCAGGGCAATACAACGGCTGAAAGCTACGGCGGTTTTGCCCACCGCCAATTCCCTGGGAAACGCGTTTTCCAAACTTTCCATAGGCGTTGACTGGAACGAAGTTAAACAGACGGGGTATCTCAACCTGGCGGGCAATTTAATCCTTCCAAGCAGCCTTCCTGCGTTTCTCGCCGGAAAGGAAGCGAAGATCAGCAATTTTAAAATCGGTTTTGACGGGGTCATCCAGTCCTTTACCGCGAAATTCGCCACGGAAAAAAACAAGGCCTACAATGCCCTTGGGTTCCTGCAATTATCCGATGTCGCCATTGAGGCGGCGCTGAAGTCCGGGGTGATGAAATTTGCCCTGGACGGGATAGCGATACTGCCGGAAACAAGGTTTCCCCAGGGCATAGGGGGGCTGCGTACCGCAATCGCCATGGAATTCGACACCGTGTCGGGCCTGAAGGCAGCCTCAGCCCAGGCGTCGCTGCCGAATGCGAATCTCTTCGGTTCCATGGAACTGCGGGGCGGGAAAATAGGAATTTCCAAACCCGAAGGAAAGGCTCTGGAAATTTCCGTGGGGGGCAACATTGCGCTGCCCCAGTCTTTTCCCGAGGGCCTGCGGGGGATCGTCGTGGGAATAAGAACTTTAACCATAAACACCTCCGGGGAAATCATGGATGTGGATATTGGAGCCTCCGGGATTGGAGCGAATATATTTGGGACGGCGGAACTGATCAACGGCAGCATCAATTTTAAAAAAGGCGCGGAGAGCGAATTTTTGGTAAATATCGGAGGCAGTATCCGCCTGAGCGGGGCGGGGCTGCCGGAGGGCTTGAGGAACTCGACGGTGGAAATCCGAACCCTGGAATTGTCCACCCGGAGCGGGCTGAGATCCTTTTCCGCGGGCCTCAAGGGGGAGCTTGGGTTTTCCATTCTTGGGGGGCTCAAGATCACTGTCTCTTCTATTGAGTGCAGCGAAACCGGCATAAGCATGAGCGCCTCAGCGAAGCTGCCCGCGAATTATCCCAATGGATTGGCCAACGCCCAGTTTGCCCTCAGCGCTTTAAAGCTGCAATGGAACGGCGCCCTGCTGGACATTAAAGGGGGCTTAAAAGCCTGGTCCATGACCCTTGCAGGATTTACCGCGACGATGGAGGAACTCTACTTTGACAAGGACGCAGCGGGGCAGTTTTCGGTTGCCCTGAAATCCTGCAAAGTACAACTCCCCCACAATTTCGGCAGCTTGGGTGGCCAGTATGTCGCCATAAAGAACGCGAAATTCAGCCCCCGGGACGGCAGCTTCCTGGGCGACATAGAGGTTTCTAAACTTGAAACGGAAATTGTAGGGTTTAAGCTGATACTGGAAAAGCCTTCCCTTTCAGTTTCTGAAGGCTTGGTCAATTTTTCTAAAGCGACCCTGAAGCTGCCCGATTTTTTGGGAAAAGCCGAGCTTGCCCTGAAGAAAGTTACCCTCTCCGCAAGCGCGGGAATGAAGGTTTCGGGGGGCGCGTTTAAATTGCCGAACTTCAATGTGGGGCTTTTTGTCTTCAATAATGTGATGGTTAATTTTTCCCTGTCCGGTTCACAGTATACTCTGGAAGGCGGCGGTTCCGTGACGATCCCCGGAGCGGGAAACATCAGCGCCACCCTTGGGTTCACCACAAAAAGCCCGACCTATCCCATCGGGCTCAAGCGGGCGGAATTTTCCTATACCCTCAGCGTTGGGGGAATTCCCCTGGGCGCCACCGGCCTGTTCATCAACGGCATTGCGGGGGGCCTTAGTTACGGCCCCCCCGACGAGGTTCCCGCTATAGCCAGGGGCCTGTTCAACGACACCGGCCCCAGGATGAAAGTGGGATTGAGCGTGGGGGATTCCACAGGGGGGTCCATTCTCAGTATGAAACCTACCACCTGGGTGGACATATCCAACGGAACCTGGGCTTTTAAAGGCAGCGCCGCGGTATTGAAGGGCACCCTCAATTTTACTGCCGATGTGACCGCCGCGTTAGGCAGCAAGGGATTCGTTGGGAGCCTGGCTGTGGACATCAGATTTGCCAGGGGCGAAGTCACGGTCTATGTCTTTGACAAAGCCGGGAACGTTATTATGTCCGGCGAGGGGTATGTGCAATTCGGCATCCCCCAAGGAATTATTCTCGATGTCTGGTTTATTGAGATTCCTTCCAGCGATGTCTGGCTTGCAAAGGTGAACGCCGCATTTGGGAAATTTACCAACGGAAGCACGGGGGTAAAGGGGACGGTGGATGCGCCGGTTTTGGGCACCGTGGGCGTTTTTGTGGGGACAAATGGAATCAAACTGGGCTCCCTGTCCAGTTACACCATAGAAAAACCAAGCTGGAGCAAAAGCATCCGTTTTTTTGGCGACGACAACATTGATTCCTATGACAACAGAGACTCAAGCGGGAATGAGGATACGCTGTATCAGTTCTTTGTCCCCCCCAAGGGCGTGGACACAGCGGCGCCCCTCAGCCTGCTCCATGAAGCATATGCCGGGGACGAAACTATTCCCGGCAGCGGGCTTGACCGGCTTGTGGTCGTGCTTGAGTATCCCGACGGGGCGCCGGATCTTACGGTAATTTCTCCCCTGGGAATTGAATACAGCGAAGGCTGCGAAGGCTGTGAAACGATTGTTGAAGAAAACGGCATTATAATGATTGTCTTTTCGGAGGAGGCGGGGATCTGGCAAGTGCGGGTAAGGGGGCTTGAAGATGAAGCCTACCGGCTGCACGCCCTGGGCAGCATGGCCATGCCGCTGCTTGAACTTGAGGAACCCGCGCTTTTGCCGGACTTTGCCGCGGCAAAGACCCGGGGCGAAGCGAGGGTACGGGGAAAAACCGAAAAGGGTTTGAACAGTATTCGTATTTTTGCCAGGGAATCCATGGAGCTTCCGGGATTTGATCTGGGAAGTTATGCCGTTGATCCCGAGGGCCGATTCGACATGGTAGTTCCCCTGTGGGATCTCGGCGACGGCGAATACCTTATTTACGCGGAGCTTGAAGGGCCCGGCGCGGAATTGTTTCCCCCGGCCTACGCCCCGGGGAAGATCCTTCTGGACAGGAGCGATCTCCCCATGCTGGCGCCCCAGGCGCGGGTAGCGGAAACCGATTCGGGAATTCTGAGCCTTCGCTGGCACAATACCAATGCCGGACGCGCCGTAGGGTACAAAGTAAAAATTTTTGACCATGGCGAGGAAACGGAATCCATTGTGTATGCGGGCAATATTACCGCCATGGATTTTCCGGGGTATGCCCCTGGACAGGAAGTGTCCTTCTCCGTCGCCGCCCTGGACAATACGGGCGGGATGGGGCCCTGGTCGGAGCCGGTTTCCATACAACCCGGTTATGAAAAGCCCCTGGTCAACCGGCCGGCGGCCCTGTTGGAGCGCATTGAGGCTAAGGGTCTTGCCGGCGGGTTTATTGAAGGCGTCATAAGAGCGGATATTGCAGACTTTGAGGATCGCGGCGATGCCGCGGGGTATGTGGGGGTCCGCTATGCAGGCCCTCCCCTGGAGCAGCCGCTTACCCTGCGCTTTGCCCCCCCCGCGCGGGTTTCGGAAAAAGGCGTGGAAATACCCTGGTTTATGGGCATTGGAGAATCCATGGCTCCGGGTCTCTACGAATACCCTTTCGAGTTTTTTAACGAAGCCAATGGAGCGCTGAGGGATCCCTTCATCCTGGCGGTGGAGATAGACTGGCCTGAGCCGGAAATTTTCTGGATAGATCCGGATGAAATAAGCGGAATCCGCGAAACCACCCTAACTGTTCACGGCAGGGGTTTTGTTCCCGGAACCAGGGTTTTTTGGAGGGATACGGAACTGGTTATCCTTGAGGGCGACTCAGGAACGATGAAGGCGACTATGCCGCCCCGGTTCGGGGCCGCCGAGGCGCAGAGGGCCGACACGGAACAGGGGGAGCTTGTCGTCCAGGGTCCAGGGGGCGGCAGGGCCGTTTTCCCGGTGACAGTATTGCTGCCCGGCTATAGACTCAGCCTGTATACCCGGACAGCGGAAACCCGTCCCGGCGGAAGGGCGGACTATGCCCTGGCGGTGGAATCCCTGAACGGGTTTGGGGGAAACCTATCATTCAGGGTGGTTGAAAAACCGGAGGAACTGGAAATTTCCCTGCCTGAATTTGCCCTAAACCCGGGGGCGGACCCTGTGTCGGGAACCATAGCGATTCAGGCGGGGAAAAACGCCCTCCCCGGTTCGTATAGCGTTGTTATTGAAGGGGACGGGGGCAAGCTCCTTGAATTGGTTCTTGCGGTACGCTCCGCGCCGCCCCCGCCCGCTCTTTCCAGCGTGATTCCCCGGGCGGCCTATGCCGGCGATACGGTTCATGTGTACGGAAATAACCTTGGGCGGGAAGGAAAACTGTTTCTCAACAACCGGGAAATGCCGGTTTCTTCCTGGTCCGAGGGAGAGATACTGTTTGTGATTCCCGAGGACGCCCTGAGCGGCGAGGTTTATGTTCTTTCGGAGGGGATACAGAGCAATACCCTGTCCTTTACGGTGAGGAACCGGGGCTTTGATCTGCGCCCCTCCGCAAATATCCTGGAACTCAACGCCGGGGAGGAGAAAACGATTCCCCTTGCCATAACGGGGCATGATGACACAGTTTCCCTGAGCCTTGCCTGCGATCCCGGCGCTCCCTTTACAGCCGCCCTGAGCAGAACCGCTGTGAAACCCAAAGAACCCCTGGAGCTGACCGTAAAAGCCGACGCCTTTGCGGGGACCGGAAGCTGGCTTGTGGTTGTTCGCGGCGAAAACCGGGGCTTTGAAGATTCCGCAGAAATACGGGTTGTCATCGGCAGTTCCCTTCGCATTGCCACCGAGAGCCTTCCGGACGCTCTGGTGGATGTCGGCTATTACGCCGAACTTGCCAGTCAAAACGCCAGGGGTTCCCTTACCTACCGGGTGGCGCGGGGCAGCTTCCCTCCGGGGCTTTCCATGACCCCCCTGGGCATTATAAGCGGACAGTCCGCGGAAAGAGGCCGGTACGAAATGGATATTGAAGCGCGGGACAGCATGGGCTGGAAGGATAAACGCTCCTTTGCCATTACCGTGTGGGAAGAATACTGGGGGCAGGCCGGGAAAGACGGCGGGAACACCCGGTTCGTAAAAACGGATCTGGGCGCCAACGATGCTACCGCCTGGATCTACCAGGGAGAGGAGCCTGTTGTTCAGCTTCTTGGCGCGGAGGACAGGATCATCGCCCTGGGCGGCAAAAACCTGTTTGCCCTGGATGTGAGGGACGGCTCCCGGTCCTGGAGTGTGCCGGGAACCTATAAGACCATACTCTGCGCCGGGGCCAAACTCTACGCCCTGGCGGAAGGAGGGCGGCTTGATGTCAGGGACCCCCGGAACGGCGCCCTGTTGTGGACCCGGAATAATATAGAAGGGATCAGCTCCGACGGGGCCACCGTGCTTGAGGAGACCGCCACCCGGCGCTTCTTTAGAAACGCCGAGCGGGGAACTTTGATTGAGGAGCAGCAAAGGGGCGAAGGCAGCGACGCTATTCTCTGGCATTACGGCTCGGCCTATGCGCTGCGGGACAGCGCCCTGGTTCCCCTGTACGGTCCCGGCGCAGCCTGGGATGCGGGGGAGAATATCCTTGCCGCGGCCGCGGATATCCGGGGAGGAGCGGCGCTCACCGAACAATCCCTCATCCTCTTTGACCGGAACATGGGGGAAACACAGCGGGTAGCCGCGGCTCATGGTCCGGGGGCGGCCTTGTCCCTGACCGACGGGGGCGTGTCGGTAATTGACGGAGGGTATCTGAGATCCTATGACCGGGAAGATCTGCGTTTCCAATGGGAGCGCAGGATAAACGGCCGCGCCATGCTTGGAAACGGCATTGAAAAAACGGTCGTTGCCGGCCCGGAGGGACTGACGGTTTTGAACCGCTACAACGGCAGCGTTATATGGCAGGACGCAAAACCCTGCGCGGATTTTGCGCTCTACCACGGAAAAATATTTGCATCCCGGGGGGACGGTTCCATTGCGGCGTTTAACGGCGCCCCAAATGTCGCGGGCCCCGTAACGGAACTGCGGATCGATCCGCCGTCCCCCGGGGAATCGCTCTGGTATACCCGGCGGCCCAGGATCGAAATAAGCAGCGTCGACAGGGAAACCTACACCGCGCGGACCCTGATACGGGACAACGACGGCCCCTGGACCGACGCTCCCGCATCGTTTACGCCGGAGGACGGGGAACGCCTCATTGCCGCTTACGGCGTGGACACCAGGGGGCTTGCGGGAGCGGAGGCCAGGCTGCAGTTCAGGGTTGACACCGGATTGCCCGATAGCGACATTGAACTATCCCCTGAAGAACCGGAGAGCGGCTGGCATAAGGAGCCCGTCACGATTGCCATAGAAGCCTGGGACGAGGTTTCGGGAATCGATTGGATTTGGACTTCTTCTTCGGCCTATGCCGGACCTGTGCTTCTTGCAGATCAGGGGATCCACCGCTTTTCCTGGCAGGCCCTGGATCGCGCGGGCAACCGGGAGCCGCTCCGGGAGGTGGAGATCAGAATCGATCTTGAGCCGCCCCAGGCGGAAGCCTCGGTGGAGCGCGGCTACGGCCTGGCGGAGCTTGCCCTTGCCGCCTTGGATTCGCTGTCGGGGGTGGCGTTTATCGAATACCGGATCGACGCCGGCGCGCCGCAGCGGTATGAGGAACCGGTCTTGTTTGCCGAGCCCGGAACCTACCGCATAGGCTACCGGGCTTTTGACCGGGCGGGAAACGGCGGCGACTGGCAGAATTGCGATGTGTTCGTAGCGCCGGACAATACCGGCGCGGTCATTATCGACACGCCCCTCCTCAACGGCATGGCCCGCAAGGTGATGAGCCGCGCCCGAAACGGTATGCCCCTGGTTGGCAGGGAGGATCAGGAGTTCAGAGCCGGGGATCCCGGGGCAATGACAAACCTCCCCTCATATACCCTGGGAGCGGAGTACATACGCTGGGATCCTGAGGACGCGGCGCTCGATGAAAACGCGGTCATTCGTTTCCGGGTAAAGCGGAACGCAGTGGTCTACCTGTTCCTGCCCCGCACTGTCCCGGCGCCCCGGGGCTGGAGTCTGGTGGAAGACAGGGCGGCGCTAAACCGCCTCTACTATCCCGGAGGAGCCGCGGTATATATGAGGCGTTACGGCGCCGGGGCCTTGGCGGAACTGCCGGGAACCCCCGCGGGCGCGGCGCTTCCCCTGATCATGGCGCAGGAAAGGGGCGAGCTGACCTCGGATATACTGATCCGCCGGGAAAAGGGCAAAGAAGGGTTCATCCTGGAAGCCCTGGTCCAGCCCCGGCTGCACAGCCGGCGGCTGCCCCTGCAAAGGCGCTGGTTCGCCAACGCCGGCGACGGCTGGGAGGCGCTGGAGGGGAACCGTTACGAAGGGGGCGCTCCGAAAGAAGCGTCCGTGGAAGAAGAGACCATTGCGGCGCCCCTGCGGTTCAGGCTGGAACTGTACACCCCGGACGGTGAAGTGGAGCGCCGGGTAGAAAAGGTGTGGGAAACGGAGGAGGAATTTTAAAGAACAAACTTTTTGATAGCCTGGCCGACGCCGCCTTTGCCGCAGTCGCCGGTGATCGCGCCGGCCAGCGCTTTTAGCTCATCCGAGGCATTGCCCATGGCGATGCCAAGACCTGCGGCGCAGATGATGTCTATGTCGTTTTTGCTGTCGCCGATGGCAATACTGTTTTCCCGGGGAATGTTCAGAGCCTCAAGGGCTATGGACATTCCCTTTGCTTTGCTTTCCCCCAGGAGTATTCCTTCAAAGTAATTTTCAAATATGTTAAGGTGAAAATAATCGCCGAGCAGTTTTTGTTCCGCATCGCTGGCGGGGCCGCCGATGGTCACCTTGGAAACGATTGCGCCGGAGTATTTCCTAAGGAAATCGTCCTCCCTGGTTATGGGCAGTATCTCTCCGCCCCGGCCGTAACGCTCAGGAAGGTTGATCCCGTACACAGCCTCCACCCCTTCAAATACACAGAACTTATCCTGGGTAAAATAAAAGGCGCAGATTGACGGAAGTATCTCCCGGGGAACCCATTTGTGGTAGAGGGTTCTACCCCCCATAACAACCTGGGCGCCGGCGCCGGCGATAAGGCCGTCCAGCCAGGGCGCCTCCCGCAGCGTCCGGGGTATATGGCCCAGGGACCGGCCGGTGCTGAGAAAAATTTTATGGCCCCTGCGGTGCGCTTCTTCGATTGGCTCAAGGTCCTCCCGAAAGGGGCCCTGCAACCTGGTGATCAGGGTTTCGTCAATATCCAAAAAAATAGCCTTTTGTGCATTGTTCATGCGCTTTAACTCCCGATTATGGTTAAAATATCCTCAAGCCTGGCAACCTCATACTCCGCGTTTTTCCTGAGCTCGGGTATTTTTTCAGGCCAGATTTGGGCGATGTATTCGGTGGTGAGCACCGTGGTCATTCCCGCTTCAGCGGCGCCCCGCAGCTCTTCGTGGCCCCCGTCTCCGGCGTAGAAACACTGCGCCGGCAGTTTAGCCCCGGGCGGCGCGGGCTGTATGCCGAGGCGTTCCAGGGCCAGGCGGTATATCCGGGGATCCGGTTTGAGGATCCCCGCTTCGCAGGAAAAGATGACATGATCAAAACAGGAGCTCAGGGGCGAGCTTTGCCAGTGGTGTATGTCCATGTCGTCGGCGTTGCTGACCAGACAGACCATGATGCCCAGCTCCCTGAGCTTTTTGAGGAGTTCCAGTTTTTGTTCCTCCACCCCGCGGAGGGCGCGGCCGATCCGTTCCAGCCGGGCGTCCGCGGCGCGCAGAAGCAGGGCCTCCTCTATGGCGCGGCCCCGGGTTATGTGGCGGAACACGTTGTAGGGGCCCCGGATTTTTCCGCTTGCCCGCAGGTCGTAATCTATGTCGTTCCACCGCTCAAATTCGCTGCGCTCCATGTTCAGAACGGCGTATTCGCTTTCCCGAAAGTACTCGTCCTTCAAGGGATCTATCAGGGTAAAAAAAAGATCGAAGAGCGCTGCCCGTTTTTTTGCCATTCCCTTTCCTACTGTTTGCGCGAACCCGGTTTTACCGCGGGGATGCCCTGTTTGCAGAGCCCGCAGTCCTGCTGTTCCCAGTTTCCCGCCTCCGCCGCGCAGGCAGCGTAGAGGGGCCAAGGCAGGGGATGGCCCGGGGCCCTGCGGTCCACCACGCAGGCCAGGGCGCTGACGGTCGCCCCCAGCGCTTCCAGAACCGCGGCGCTTTCCCCGGAGGACTTTCCCGTGGTAACCACGTCTTCGGCGATGAGGATCTTCATGCCGCGGTCAACCTCAAAGCCCCGGCGCAATGTCATGGAGCCCCTGTCGTCCCGCTCGGTGAAGAAGCCCGGCAGGCCAAGTTGCCGGGCAAGCTCGTAGGCCACGACGATCCCCCCCATGGCGGGGCCCACCACCGCGTCTACAGCGAGGTTTCCCGCCGCAATGGCCGCCCTGAGCCGTTCCGCGACCCCCGAAAGGGCCTGCGCCGCCCGGTCGGGGTACTGCAGGAGCCGGGCGCACTGGAAATACCGGTCCGAATGGCGGCCCGAGGAGAGGAGGAAATGCCCCTCCAGGAGGGCGCCGGACTCTTTGAGCAGGGCGATAACATCTTTCATGGCTAGACTATACCCGGGAACAGGGGCGGGCCGCAAGGCAGGGAGCAATGAAGAGACAACAAGGAACAGGTTCCCGTTGTTTGCTCCTCCCTGTTGCCTGCCCGTTGAATTGTTACTTTACGGAATGAAGCGGTTGATCGCCGTGGGCGCCGACAACTTCCTCTTTGCGGGGATTAACAATCAAATCCATTGCTTCAAGCGGGATAGCGCCCAGCAGAATTTCATCGGCATGGGGCAGCACGAGGGCTTCGCAAATTGTGCCGCGGTCTTTCCAGAGAACTTCAAGCGGGCCCGCCATATTATAGCTCCCCCTTGTTCCGTCGGCGAGCGTTCCCGAATCGGTTCTCGTTATCCTGAGACCGAGTTTTTCGCGGGTAGCTTCATCAATGATCAGCGTCCAGGCGCCGGTATCAACCAGGGCCCGAAGTGTGGTTTGACGGATTTCCTGTTCCTTGATGATTCCGGTTTCGGCATTTGCAGCGTCTATGGCATTTCTCAAGGTAATTTCAGCGTACACTGTGGACATACTTTCCCCCCGGTCTGTGTATTCCGGCAAATCCCTTTCGGAATCCGCCCGGCAGTTTGTTGCGCTTCGCTCTTAACTAGCCTTCTCCAGTATCGCCGATAACCCGCCCCCGTTCAAGCCGGTCGCCCCGTGGATCCCTCAACCGCTCCATCTTTCAAGCTCAATTGACGCGGGGAAGGGCTTTAGGTATGATTCGGCCATGAAGGTTTGGTTTAAACTGCTGATCGGCGCGCTCCTGGGGATACTTTTGGGATACTTTATGCCCAATGACAATCCGCAATTGCTTTCAATTTTAAGCTGGCTCTGTCAAATAGCCGTCCGCATAGGCCGGTACGCGACGGTTCCCATCCTCATTTTTTCCCTTACCATCGCGATCTATGAACTCCGCCAGGACGGCCGGTTCTGGCCCCTGATCCTCCGTTCCATCCTGTTGCTCCTGGGAAGCGCGGTTTTTGTGATTGCCTCGGGCATCCTGGTTACCATGCTTTTTCCCCCGGACCGGATTCCCATTCAAATTGAAGAACAGGCGGAGGCTATAGCCCTGGATGTCTACCAGGGGGCGCTGGAGCTTTTCCCCTCCAATATGTTTTCCGCGCTGTTTACCGACGGGATACAACTGCTGCCCCTCTGCGCGTTTGCCTTTTTTCTTGGCATGGGCCTCTCCTACGACCGGAATTACACCAAACCGGTGATTTCCCTGATCGATTCCCTGTCCCGGATTTTCTACCATATAGCGTCCTTCTTTTCGGAGATCCTGGGGATCATCATCATCGTTCTTGCCGCGTATTGGGCTGTCCGGTTCCGGGGGGCGCTGAGGGCTGATGTTTTTGGGAGCCTCATCCTGCTCCTTGGGGTTTTCAGCGTGGCGCTGAGTTTCGGGATTCTGCCCCTGTTCCTCTACTTTATACAACCAAAGGTTAATCCCTGGACGGCGCTGTACGGTTCCCTGGGCCCCGCGCTGGGGGCTTTTTTTTCCGGGGACATTAACTTTTCCATTCCGGTGATTTTCAGGCATATTAAGGAAAACCTCGGGGTCCGCCGCCGTTCCAATACGGTTACGGTAGCTCTTTTTGCCGCGTTTGGCCGGGCTGGAAGCGCCATGGTCGCCGCGGCTTCGTTTATCGTGATCATCAAATCCTATTCCAGCCTGGGGATTACCCTGGCGGATGTGGTGAGCATCGGGGCCCGGGCAACGCTCATCTCCTTTCTCCTGGCCCGCCACTCCGGCGACGCGGCCTATACCGCGCTGGCGGCGCTCTGCATGGACTACGGCCGGGGTTACGAAGCGGGATACCTTATCCTCAAGCCCCTGGCCTTTTACCTTATCGCCATTGGGACCTTCCTGGATGTGATGATCAACTGTTTTTCCGGCTTTGCCCTTGCCCGGCTCGGCGGTTTCCAGGAAGACCGGAAACCCCGCAACTTTATTTAGGCCCTTCAATAGCCATCTGGTATTTGAACATTTTTGAATTCGGAATTACTGCAATGGGGCGGCGGGGGATTGACAAAAAACGTTGTTTTTCCTATTCTTACGCTGGGGGAAATCTCCGGATTTTCTCAGACGTTTTTAGAAACTGTTATTCGCGCGGAGGGGCTTACTACCCCGCCTTTTGACGGTTGCGGTTAAAGGGTATTAAACCCCGAAGGTAGTATCTCGGGAGAAGAGTATGCCTCGCCCTGAAAGGCGGGGTATGCTGATTGTTGGAAGCGGGAGGCCCCTTCGTCTATCGGTTAGGACATGAGATTCTCAATCTTAAAAGAGGGGTTCAATTCCCCTAGGGGCTAGAGGGCTTTATGCCGGCCTTTTGGTGTGGCAAGGCCTTATGTTTTTTGGCAAATGTAGCTTTGTACAACACAAAATAAATTCCCATCAGGATATTCTAAGACAATATAATCCGAATTTTTGGGATAACGCCACGAATATTTTCTGGCTCCTATTTCTAATAATCTCTCCACCTCATTCGTTTGATTGGGAGCCGGGGTCCATACCCCGGAGCTTGCTCCGGAAAATTTACCACCACCGAAAATGTTGTAAACCGCTTTTTGGATCGGGGTATGGCCCCGGCCAGTACAATAAATTTCCTATCCAACGAAGAACCCAGGAGCTTGCTCCTGGGTTCTTCGTTATTTGTGTACAAATCAAGGTGTATCCTATTTCTTCTTTGTTTTTTTGTTTCTCTTTTTTGAATAGACGGGGTTTATACAGTAAAGCAGGCGGCGAGGAAACTCGGCATGAGCGGCCCGGTGGGTAAAGCGCTTGAAAAAAGCGGCGCGGGAGCAGGGCGATGGGGCACATCTTGGGGGACCGGTATTGGTCGGAGATTCTGGGGGGGGGGGGGGGGGGGGGCGAGAGCCCCAGTCAAAAAAGTAAAAAAAAAGGGAAACAGAAACTGCCCGGGTTACGCAGATTTTAACAAAATAAAATGG